>JBHHUV010000075.1:0-9619 GCA_046754005.1 Phycisphaerae bacterium
GCGACCTACCGCGTGATCGACCTGATCTTTGGCTATCTGTCGATCCTGGCGAACCGCAGCGCGTCGCGGTTCGACGTGTTGCTCGTACCCTTCGGCCGCAAGTTTCTGAAGGTTGTGGTGACGGTGGGTGGGCTGATCTATTTCGCCAGTCGTATCTATCCGGATCGGCTGACCGCGCTGCTCGGTGGGCTGGGGCTGGGTGGTTTGGCCTTCGCGCTGGCCGCTCAGGATACGATCAAAAACATCTTCGGCTCCATTACCGTCATGCTCGATCGGCCGTTCGAGATCGGCGACTGGGTAAAGATCGGCGAGGTCGAGGGGACCGTCGAATCGGTCGGCTTCCGAAGCACGCGCATTCGAACGTTCTACAACTCGCAGGTCAACGTGCCGAACGGAAAACTGATCGACGCCATCGTGGACAATCTCGGTCGCCGGCGTTTTCGGCGGATCAGTTGCATGCTCGGTCTGACCTACGACACGCCGCCGGAGAAGATCGACGCGTTTTGCGAGGGTGTCCGCGAGTTGATCCGTCGCCATCCCTATACGCGGAAGGATTATTACCACGTCTATCTCAACGCGTTCGGCCCCCACTCGCTGGACGTGTTGCTGTATTGCTTCCACGAGGCGCCGGACTGGAGCACGGAACTACGCGAGAAGCATCGGCTGTTTGCCGACATTCTGCGACTGGCCGAACGGCTCGGGGTCGAGTTCGCCTTTCCGACGCAGACGCTGCATGTTCAGAAGAGCGACGCACCGCCGCCGTCGAAGCCGCCGATCCCCGAGAAGGCCCGTACGCTGTCGCCGCACATGGTCGGTCGGTCGGAGGCGGCGGCCATCGCGAAGATCTCGGTCCCGCCGGCCGAGACGCTCGGTCCGGTGCGAATCGATCCGGCCCCACAGCCGGTCGATGATGCGTTAGTCAGTGAGCGTCTCAATGCACCCCCATCAGAGCCGCGCTGATCTGAGTCGTGACCGTAAGGATGCGGTCGCCGTTCTGGATTCGTTCTGGACCGAGAATTCTTTCTCGGCCCCATCCTTTCATCGAATGACGGGAAGGGATTCTTTGCAAGCAACGGTTGTATCGCCCTTTCAGTGCTGGGTGCTTGTGAACCTGAATACCTAGGGCGACGCTTCGCTCTGCCCTGGGCTGACTTATTGCGGCTCCTTTGGGGCGGGGAAGAAAAAGACATGGGAATTGATTCTCATGAGGAGTGGGACCGAGAAGGGATTCTCGGTCCAGCAACGTGCGTCGATCAATAAGCCCGTTGAAACGGGCTAAGACAGATGGATGCGGCCGTCGTCACCGGCCCCAAAGGGACCGGCCTGAAGCCCGCCTTCGGCGGGAAAGGCCGCTGAAGCGGCCTGATGTGTTACCCACGTAGCAAGAATACTCGCTGGACATAGATGCAAGCTCTGCTTGCCAGTGACAGTCCCCCTCATCACTCACAACTCGTAACTCGAAACCCCCTCACATCATCCCTGTCAACGATTCGTCGGTCACTTCCTCAAAGCTGTCGATCCACCGGTCCGCGGGGGCCAAATCCGCGTCTCCGTAATCTTTGCGAATCCCGATTACGCGCATTCCGGCCGCCCTCGCTGCAAGGATGCCGGCGCGGCTGTCCTCCAGAACCAGGCAATCCGCTTCCCTGAGATCGGGCGTGGTGTTTTTCAGGTTCGCGTATGCGAGTAGATAACCGGCGGGATCCGGCTTCGAGACTTGGACATCCTCGGCGGCTACGATTGTCTTGAAGCATTCACGCAGATCGGCACATGTCAGTATTATCTCGATCTCGGACCGAGCCGATCCGCTGCAGATCGCCAGTGGCCATTGGCGCGACACGCGTCTGATGAGATCCCCGACGCCGGGTATCAGGTCGATGCCGGCTTTGATCGTTTTGCGATAATACGCTCTCTTTCGGTCCAGGACTTCCCGGAGGGTGTGCGGAGTCAGGTTCCGGTTCAGATCTCTTGACAGACGTTTCACTATTTCGGTATCGCTCAGGCCCACGTAGCGGGCGAAATAGATTTCTCGCGAAAGAGGCAGGTCAAACGCCGGCAGAGTGTGTGCGAAGGCCTCAAAGTGAAGCGGTTCGGTTTCCGCGATGACGCCGTCGAAATCGAACAGGATCGCTCGAAGCATGGCCCCATGCTACATCGATCGAGCCCGACGTCCAATTCGACGGATTCTGTCTTCCAGATCGACCGGATCGTCTGGATGAATTGGCATGTGAGCCCTGCTTACCCACGTTGGTACAACTGGAATGTATGGAATTCTCACTCCGCATCCGGTGCGATGCCGGACTGAGAGGGGATCCTCGGTTCGACATGGCAGGATATCGTGTGATTGACAAATACAGGTTGAGTATTCAAGATAATCGGCAAGCGCGATCGGGAGCCACGCGATGCAATTGATCGAAATCGGAGATAATCAGGTGGTCCAGATCGGGCCCAACCACTCCGTCGATCAGGCGATTGCCTTGATGGAGGAGCACGGATTCCGTCATCTTCCCGTGGTCGAACACGGTCGGATTCTCGGCATGCTCTCGGATCGGGATCTACTCTCCGCCGCGGGGATGTTGCCGAATCGGCAGCGAACGGCCTCGAGCATGGGGCCGGTTCGGATCGGCGCGACGACAGTCTCCCAGATCATGTCCAGCCCCGCTCGAACGGTCCCGGCGGATGCCTCTCTGGAGGTAGCCGCCGAGCTTATGCTCGATCAGGGGATTCGCGCCATACCGCTCGTCTATAAAGATCGCATCGCCGGAATCGTGACGGAGACCGATTTTCTCAAGTGTTACCTCGACGATCGGCCGATCGCCCGGCGGCCGGGCTGGCGGATGCAAAAGGTGACGGATCACATGAGCCGACCGGTTGTGACGCTTCTGCCCGGCGACGGCTTTCGTCATGCCGTCCGGACGATGCAGGCCAGGGGACATCGCCACATTCCGATTGTGGAAGACAACCGTCTGGTCGGCATCGTCTCGGACCGCGACATGCGCCGGGCGCTGCTCACGCGCGAGATCGAGTCCGAGGACGTTGCCGCGCAAGGCCTGAAAAGCCACAACGACATCGCTATGCGCGACATCATGACGAACGAGGTTGTGACGATCAACCCCCCTGCCACGCTCGCGGAAGTCGCCGACACGCTCGTCACGCACAAGTTTGGCGCCTTGCCCGTCACCAGCCAGGGTGAGCTGGTTGGGATCATCACCGAGGCTGACCTGTTACGTATCTTCGTCGCATCCTTCAAGGGGTAAATTTTCTGATCTGAGCCACGACCGTGAGGGAGCGATATTTATAGCGTGACTACGAACCACAGAGGATGCACGCCGACCGCTCCCTCACTGTCGCGGCTCTGATGATCGCATCATCTCGAACGCGACTTTGGATGGCGCCGGATCTTGCGGAGTTCCTTTCGTGTGAGTTTGCCGTCGTCGTTTTTGTCGAGACGATCAAACCGTTTGGGATTGCCTGGAAACTCGTCCGGCGTCAGGAATCCGTCGCCATTGACATCGTGCTGTTTGAAGATCCGTCCGGGCCGGGGCATTGGTCCGCGCGCTCGATCGCGCCCTCGGCGATGTTCCGAGCCGCGAGGTCCAGCATGTTCGCCGGGGCCCATCCGTTCGTGTGGCCCATCCCGATGCATATCCGGGCCCCGATTGGAACGCGGATGGCGCATCGCTTGTCCATGTTTCATGCCGGGTGCATGACCGCGACGATCCCGGTTGTGACGCGGGCCCGCCAATGGGGGAGGGCCGTCGAAACGAGGGGCCGCCTGCTCACGGAAAGCTGGGCCGCGCGGCCCGTCTCCCCGTCGTCCGGCCCTCTGACGCATTGCGTGACCGATCGCCTCCCGGATCATCTCGCCAATGCGAGCCTGATGCTCGCGCCACATCTGCTCGACGGTCTGCCTGACGATGTCACGAATGTGATGTTCCATTGCCTCGCGTTTGGGGCCCGGGCGATCGCCGACCCGGGGTCCGTCGGGGTCTTGCCGCCGTGCGACGCGTTTTCGGAATTGCCGCTGGGCCTTCTTGAATTCTTCCCGATCGATGACGCCGTCCTGGTTTTTGTCCCATCGCTCGAAGCCCACCTTTGCCTTGGATTTGGGTTCAAGGGTGACAGAGGCATTGGCAGTGCCCGTCCAGGCGATGATCCCCAGCCCCATGGCTGCCATCAGTCCATTTCTGCTCATGATTTTTCTCCTAAATCGTCAGGTGGTCACGGTCATCCAGGATGCTAAGATGCATCCACCATCGAACCGATAAACGCCTGATCGGGGGGGTTATTGCAGTAGGCCGATTCGTGACTAGCCGGCAGGGGCGTGAGGGGGCCTGATTGTGCGTGAAGGACACCGGTGGGCTTCGTTCTCTCTTGCTGCAAGCCCTATGTTGCACTTGAGGGGGCTGCCCGACGATGGGGTACATTTCGGATTCCCATAGGGCAAAATCGAGCCCGATCCGATACAAGGAATGTGTTGCGTGTATTTGGAGAACCCATTCATGAAGTCAATCGTGATTTTCAGTCTTTCGGCCATCGTCCTGTTTGGCGGTCCGATCAGTCAACCGGCCGTCGCCGAGACGGACCTATCCCGATTTTCACTGGTCGATGCCGTTCCCTCGGATGCATTCATCACCGTTTCGGCCCGGACCAATCCGGAACGTCAGTTCTTGAATGAATACTGGGAAGAGGTTTTCAAGGCCTTCCATGAGAGCGGTATTCTGACGGACGTCTGGGACCTGATCATGGGATTCGTGGACGACGAAGACCTGGATGCCGTGGAGGACCTGGCCGAACGATTCGGCGATCTGTGCGGTAAAGTCAAATTCAACGATCTCTTCGAGAAGGAGTTTCTCTACGCGGCTCGGTTCGAAACGTCCTTGCCCGGGATTCCCATGCTCTATGAGGGTGTGATCGTGGGGCGATCCGACAAGAAGAAAGCCCGGGCCAATTACGATGCAATTACGGCGGTTCTCTATGAGGTCGCACGATTGATTGACGCGGAGAATGAGGGCAGTGTGAGCGTCACGGAGAACAAGGAGCACGGGGCGACGATCGCGATGCTGGGCATTCCCGAGGCCCCGGGGATTGGTTTCGGCGTAGCCGTACGGGAGGACGTGGTCGTGATCAGCCTGGTGGGGGAGGCAATCATGGACAATACGCTTGCCCTGCTGGACGGAACGTCGAAGGCCAAGCGGCTGAAAGACTCAAAGCGATTCCAATCGGCGTTTTCGAAGTTGCCCGCAGCGGAAGATACGATTGTATTTTTCGATCTCTCCGGAATGCTTGGGACGATGCAAAGCATGTTCGATGGCATAAAGAAGGCCTCCGTTCACAGCGAACCCGAAAAGGGCAATGGGGAGACAGAAAAAGCACGTGTGTTCAACACCGTCTGCAAGCTGATGGATGATATATCAATCTTCGACTACATCGCGACGGTGGAGTGGACCGACGGCTACCGCGTCTATTCCGACACCATTATCCCCGTCAAGGACGGGGCGACTGCCTCGCCGCTCTACGATGTGTTCACGAGCGGCAAGCCCCTGAAACGCTTCGAGAAATACATTCCGAAAGAGGCCGAATCGTTCACCGTCTCGGCCGGGATCGATCTGAACGAACTCTATACGTATCTGATCAGCTTCGTCGATAAGCAGGTGCCCGGCGGATCGGAATTCATCGAGCAGTTCGCGGAGTTGCAGGAGGAGTGGGAACTCGACATCGGTAAGGACGTGCTCGGCCTGATTGACGGCGCGTCGGCCTCATTTACTATCGACAAAGATTTCGTTTTCATGATCAAGGTGACCGACGAGAAGAAGGTCGAGAAGCAGTTGGATCGCCTGATCGAGTTTGCCAATGGGCTGTTCGGCCCCGAACAGTCGTTGATCACTTCGACCGTTCCATTAGGCAAGGAACGGAAGATTCGCCAGATCTCACATCCGATGATGATGATGGCCGGCATCGTCACGCCGCCGGTCATCGGGTGCGTCGATGGCTACCTCATGGTGGGATCGTCGGCCAAGACGGTGAAGACCTGTCTGAACACAGCCGACGGCAAGCATCCCAACATCACGAAGAACAAACGCTGGCAGAAGGAGGCGGTGATTCCCGACGAATCGATCCATTCGATTTCGTTCACGGATGAAACAAAATTCGCACAACAGATGCAGGAATTGATCGGCGGCCTCTCGATGGGATTCGGCATGGTCGGCATGATGGGTATGATGGGGGGCGATATGCCGCCCGAAGCCCAGGCGATTTTCTCCGAGATCCCGACGATCCTCGCCAAGCTCGGACCGGTTGCTGGCAAGCTGAATTTCTATCAGTCCAGCGCGTCCTACGAGACCTTCGATGGAAAAATGTGGTGCGCCCACCAGGTACAGAACTACAAAAAGCCCAAGCCGAAGGAAAAAAAGTCCGAGCACAAGGAAAAACCGAAAGTCAAAATCGAAGCACTCTAGTCGATCGACTCCAGAGTCGAGAAATGTTTTCGACGGCCGCCGATGCGCGATAGGCGCATCAGCGGCCATCGTTATAGTGGGGGCCGTCCGTACTCGGAATGATACCACTCAAAGGCCGCGCGGATGCCATCCTCGAACCGAACCTCCGGTCGCCAATCGAGTAGCTGCTGCGTGTGATCGCATCGGAGGCGCTGCGGCAGACCGGTCAGGGCGATCGCGGATCGGCGGAGGGCAGCCTGCCGCGGACCGCTTCGGATCAGGTGTTCGCCCATCCAACCGAAGAAAAAGGCCAACCGGTAGGGGATTCGCCTGTTGATACGCGGGATGCCGAATCCATCGGCCATAGCGTCGAAGTATTGCTGCTGTGTTACGCGATCGTTGCCCCCCGCGATCAGGATTTGTCCCGCCGCCTCTGGGCATCGCCCGGCCAATGCGACAGCCCGAACCACATCGGTGACATAGACGAAGGCCAACTCGTTTTGACCATCGCCGATGATCCGCATAGTGCTGTCGCGCATAGCCGGCTCGACGTAGGACCGCATGGTTCTATTTCTCGGTCCGTAGATATATCCGAGACGGACAATAGTCCACTCCATCCCGGGAGAACACTTCTCGCGAACAACCTGCTCGGCTCGAAGCTTGGCCCGGCCGTAGGGAAACCAGTGGGGAGGCTCCGGCGTGGCGGATTGCTCATCAATGATCTGACCGGTGGCGAACAGCGCGGGATGATAGACAGCGCAAGAACTGAGGTGGACAAATCTACGAACCCTGGCCTCTCCAGCGGCAGCGAGTATGCGTTCGGTTCCCTCGACGGTGGTCCGTTGAAACTCCGCCTGGGTGCCGACCATCTCGACCCGGGCAGCAGAGTGATAGACGGTATCTCGGCCCGCGCAAGCACGACGTAACGAATCGAAATCATCCAGATCGCCGACGGTGGTTTCGGCGCCCATCGATTCGACGAGAGAGCAGTCGCTCGTAGCCCGGACCAAGGTTCGCACGGAATCGCCCTGTGCGCGAAGCTGTTGGATGAGATGGCTTCCGACGAATCCGGTGCCGCCGGTGACGAGGACTTCCATGAACGATTCACCTGTTGCAGATGCGAATTTTCGGTTTCCGACCGGTTGGAAACCGGTGTTGCGGAACCAGATGAGATGGATTCTAAGAGGATTCCGTAGGATCGTCTCGCGGCGGCCGAGGAAACCATCGAGGGACGCGTTTGCAATAGTCGAGGTAAGATTCGCCGAAGCGTTCCGTCAGGCGCGGCTCTTCGATCCGGGTCGCCTGGAATTGGGCGAAGGGGATTCCCAGCAGGAGTAGAATCAGTATTCCGAGAGAGCCGAAATAGATCGCTTCCCCGAGAATCGTGGTCAGCAGGAAGAGCACGACGGGATTTCGCACCCAACGATAGGGTCCGGAGGCCACAAAGTGTTTGGGCGGATCGAACTCGACGAACGGCCCCTTACCCACGATGACGAGCCAGAGGGAGCAAATCGTATAGCCGATGAGGCTCCCTATGCCGATCAGCCCGCCAATGATTTTCTGGCCGAGACCGGGATTCAGGAAGGGCATTCCGACGCTGTGTTCGACGACGAACTCGCCGAGATAGTCAAACAACATGGGAAGGCCGATAAGGACTACCGACAGAAACGCGAAGTAGTAGAAGATCATCCGGAATGCCAGGCTGGCGGCGGAGGTGGGATCTTCTTGTTCGGAGTCTACCATCGAACCGCGAAGCCCGCCGTCATCCACTTGCTGGACTCAACGGCGTGGACGACGGCCAGATCTCCCGATTTGATTTCACCTTCTCGGATCATCTCGTCGAAGTGCAGAACCGTGGCGGCCCCACCACAATAGCCGACGGAGTTGCTGCGGAACTTGATCTTGTCCCGCGTGATGCCCAGGCGATCAAGAAAGGCCGGGATGTGATCTTCGTATAACTGAGTCGTCGGGATGGATACCACGTAATGATCGACCGTGCTGGGATCGATATTGAGGCGGGTGGTGAAATTGATCAGTCCCTGAAGTAGCAGGGGGGCCGCGTTTTCGTTTACAGCCGTGAAGTCCTGCCAGAGGTGATGGTTGCCCTGCTCATAGAGTTCTGGGATCTGTGTCTTGGCGTCCATCAGGTCCGCTGCCGCGCCGCCGGCGGTCATACCGGCCGGGCGACCGGCACCGACCGACTCCACGAAGGTGTCGATAATACGATGGGTCTCGTCGTCCTCGGTGCTGGCCTGAAGAACAATGGCACCGGCCCCGTCTGCGAGAATCCACCTCAAAGCGGCGTGAACCTTGTCCATCTTGGGCTGGTTGTAGTAACAACTGCGAAGATAAATTGAAGACAACTGGCTGTATGCGATCAGTGCCGTTTCGTAACGACCGGAGCGGATTGCATCCAGGGCGATCTGCATGCTCTTCCCGACACCGGAGCAATTGGAGTGAACCTCGATCTCGGCGCAGTTCTGAACACCGAGTCGTTCTTGAAGCAGGGCGCTCGTCGGCGGTGTGCTGTGATCGTAGGAGGGACAGGAGATGATCACCAGATCGAGCTGCTGGGGTTCGATCTCAGCGGACTCCATCGCGCGACGCGCCGCCTGTTCGGCCAGGCTGCCGAAGCTGTGGGTCATGTCTCCCGTTTCCGGGTCAACCGCGAAGTGCCGCGTATGAACCCCGCCGCGATCAAGCATCTTCTGGCCGAGGTTGCTGACGAAACTTTTGACCTTGGGCGGCGCCGCATCCAGCGTGCCGAGCACGGATTCGACCTTATCATTCGGAACGGGCGGACCAGGAAGAAAACTCCCCGTGCCCGCGATTCTAACTGGGCGTATGGACATAGAACTCTCTGTCTGTTGGACCACCGATCGCGTTCGCGCGATCTGACACACACCGGTCTTCTTATTCGCGCCAGCATCGCCAGCCGTAAAGCCGAGCATTATACCCAATGCTGCCGGTTATGGGGAGTGCGTCCGTGCCATGGAGACAACACCGTCCGTTTGATGATCCTGCGATCGAAGATGATACACCGCTCGCACAGGAAGGCAATACGCCGTGAAATGGATGTCCTTTATTCGTGTTACTCTTTATAAAACAAAAGGTTGTACTCGATTTGAGACCCCGAACAGCCGTTTATCGTCATTTATGGGGGTGCTGGGTTTGGCTCCGGA
>JBHHUV010000076.1:0-9584 GCA_046754005.1 Phycisphaerae bacterium
AAGCTCTGTGCCCAGGTCTGTCCGTGGAACTTTTCCTGGGCCATGACCTGATCGGTCGGCACCATGGTGATGACGTCCCAGGGACAGACCTGGGCACAGAGCTTGCAACCAATGCAGACCTGAAGATCAATCGTGCAGATGCCCATCGCGTAGCCGGGGTTGTTCGGATCGCGGATCTTGTCGATGCAGTCAACCGGGCAGACCGTCACACAGGCATCGCAGCCGGTGCAGAGATCCTCGTCGAGGATGGCCAGTTGTTTCGGAAGTTTCTTACCCATGATCTTGCCAGCGCGTAACGAGTCTCCTGCCGGATTCCAGAGTGACTCGGCGATCGCCCCTGCACCTCATCGGCGCATCCGACCGGTCAGGATAAGGATAGTATAGGAATCGGGATCAGGCAAGATCCCGACGCGACTTGGGCGTGTGCCGGTCGCCGGAGGGTCTCTTGTGGCGAAGCAACCGGGTCGGGACGAGATCGCTCGGATCGGGGTGCGGTCGGCCATTTCCACCGTTGCTGCCGGAGCTTTCCGAAGACGACGTTTCGGCTTCGCGTAATGCCTTCAGCGTGTCGGCGGTTCCGTTTTTGCCATTGGCGCCGCCGTTGGACCGCGTACAGGCTGCTTGTTTCATCAACCGGGCGGCTTCGATTCGTTGCCCCAATTGTCCATCGATCAATTCCTGCGTGGTACCCAGGATCGCACCCTTGGCGTCCATCTGGCGAAAGGCGTGATGTCCGTCGGTGGGGGACCAGTAGCCACACGCGTCGCTTACGACGGCGACGGTATGTTGCCGTGCCAGCAGACCGAGAACCATCGCCTTGACGCAGTGCGTCGCCGTGATGCCGAAGATGATCCAACACTGCGGCGACAGGGCGTTGATCAATCGATCGGTCTTGGGGTTGGAGAGAAAATCGACATCCCGCTTGGTGAAGATCACCTGTTGATGACGACGGAATGGATCCTGGGGAACGTCGAGGGTATTGTCGCCATGGAGCACGATGCGACGCGGCATCAGCGTGAACGGCAGCTTGCGTTGACCACGTGTGCGATCGATGCAGTGGGACGGCAGCCCCATGACCGACTCGCCCGGTCGGTGTGCTTCGAGGCTGGAGATGACGGGAACCTGTTCAGTGCGGGCCCAGTTCATCAGGTCGCGAATCTTCGGGAGCGCCTCCGCGCGGTTCGCGACGGGCATGGCCCCGCCGGGCAGGAGAAAATCACATTGTGTGTTCAGATCGATCAAAACTCGATCGTAGACTCGATGACGTGGCTTGGTGCTCATTTCTTCTTTCCCCAGAATGAAATGTGCTGTTACGGCAGCGGCTCTATGGGCCGTTCCGATATCGGCAAGGCGAAGTCCAGGTGCTTCGATTGGAGTTGTGAATTGTCCCCAGTCACATGCGGTCTGGCTATTCCCCTTGCCAGTCGGATATATTACGCCAGTTGCTCCGGAAAGGCGAGAGGATATTTTTAAGATGGGACCTTGTATCCGCGGGATTCCGAATATATCACCACCGGATGCGTGAGCGAGGATGATTCACATATTCTCGCCAAGCGATACCTTCACTACAAATTACCCACTCTATCAATCGATATCCCGGACAAACAACATCGTTAGATGGCCTGGAACACTTAAAAAACCGGGTGAGCCGTGGATTATGTCCTCTCAGGTTCGTTACAAAGCCGTCCGGGAAATGGTATGATCCCTTATATTGTAGCTCGCCCGCCCGCCGGATCCCCGGCCACGCACTTGGGCGAGGCCCGCCATTCACGATTGGCTGGAGGTAGTACCCATGTTTCGCGCACGTTCGATCCCCCTTTTGGCGCTGCTTCTGGCAGGGAGCGCCGCGGGTTGTGAGGGGATCGATTGGAATTGGGACACGGCGTGGTGGAAACGTCCGCGCCGTGTGGTGCGACCCGACCGCTCCGAGGGACGATCCGTCCGTCGGCCGCCCGCTTCCCAAGGGGATGATGCGAGGGATCAGGTTTCCGAAGATGTTCCCAGCCCGATGGCGGCGGAACGACCGGCCGTTCCCGATGCGCCGATCCCTTCCGTGGCCATCGCCCAGCCGTCCAAACCGAAGGTGCGTGCATTTTATCGTCTGTATTTGTTGGGCGAGGAGATGCGCGATCCTCCGATGCGGGGTGAGTATCATTATTCCCTGAAACAGGTTGACGCGCGGGCCTGCGCCGCCTTGCTTGGGATGCTCTACGTTCCAATCGGCTGTTCGGGGAGCGACAAGGAACGCTACCTGATTTATGAGCAGCGGGACGAATTTGACGCGGCGTGCGAGATCGTCGCCCGGCTCGATGTCGCGCCGTCTACAACCGTCAAAACCGTAGACGATGCGGGGGAACCCCTGGTCTCGGGGATCGCCGCATTGCTTCACATGATCAACGCGGGGGCGATTGTGGATCGTTCGCTCATGGATCGATGCGAACACCGGCTGGCGGAGGCGGCTCATTCTCCCCAGACGCCGACGCGTGAGCGATGGGCCGCGGCCGTGTTCGCCGGCAAGCTTTTGGCCGACTATCGTTATGACTACGCCGGGGCACGCAGCTACTTCACGCAGGCCCGCCGTTTCGTGGCGAGTGGATCGGTGGAAGCAATGACGGCGGATTGGTGGCGCGCGGATACCCTGGCTCAGGAGGGGAAGCTTCAACAGGCCGAAGCGGCCTACGAACGATTGGTGGAGACCTACGATCCGATGATGTCCAAGTCGCAGATTATCGTCCGCTCTGCCGCGAAGCTGAAAAAGATGAAGGACCAATCATCGTAGGAAAACGTCGAAACGTCGAAACGTCAAAATGTCAAAATCAAAAAAACAATAATAACAGCATCAGCAACAGAAGCTACAATGAACGATCTTTGGTTGACAGGGCTGGTATTGGGTGTGCTGATCCATCACGATAAGACTGGGATGTGAAGGTAGGACACCCCGCGCCATTTGAAGCAGGGCATCATCACCGTACATGAGAGGAGGCCGAGGTGTCGGACTCTGAACCGAATTCACTCTGCGATCCGCGGGCGAGCGCGAGCCTGTTGCTGCTCGAGATCGGCAACACACACGTCTGTACCGCGACGTCCGTGGACGGTCGGATCCATACGAACGAACGCTTCGGCCACGATCAGGTTGGCCAGGTCGTCGGATGCGCAGAGGAGGCCTGGCGGTCGTTGCCGGAGGATCGGATGAGAGCCATCTCGGCCTGCTCTGTCGTTCCATCGGTGCTGGCGGATGTCCGACGAGAGGTCTCGAACCGGCTCGATCAGCCGGTCATGGTGGTGAGCGAGGATCTGCATCGGCCCCTTTCCCTGGCCGTGGAAGAACCCAATCGAGTGGGGGTGGACCGGGTATGTTCGGCGGCGGCGGCGTACGACACGTTTCAGCATGCCTGCGTAGTTGCGAGCTTCGGTACGGCAATCACGATCGACTGCGTGAACGACGAGGGAGTATTCATGGGTGGGGCGATTCTGCCCGGTCTTGAGGCCCAGGCACAGGCCCTGCACGAACGCACGGCTCAGTTGCCCCAGGTACCCATCCGTTCGCCGGCGGCGGTCTTCGGAACCACCACGGAAGAGGCCATTCGAACGGGAGTCCTCATCGGGGTGGCGGGCGCCCTGCGGGAGATCACGGAACGCTATGCCACGGAACTGCGTGTCTGGCCCGATGTCGTCGCGACGGGCGGGAATGTCGAATTGATCGCCCAACACACCGACATCATCGATCGCCTGGTGCCGGATCTGTGTCTGCTCGGCGTGGCCCTGGCCTATCGAAAACATTTCTCTCCTTTCGGAGAAGACGAAACTTGACGGTCGATGATCCGACATGTGCCGCTTTGTTGACGCCGCTGGTGCCGGGTGCCGTCGCGACGATCGGCCTGTCGGGTCCGCAGATCGATCCGATTTTCGATCGCCTGTTGAGGATGTCGCGCGGCGGAGTGATGAGATCGCTTCAATTGAATCGTCCCGTTCGTTGTCGGATTGTAGACGGAACCCGTGTTATCGATGACGCCGTGGTGGTTCGACTGGAGAAGAATGGAAGGGCCTGCGCGGAGATCAACACCCACGGCGGCGTGCGGATTGTACAGCGCGTGCTGCGCCTGCTCGAGAATCACGGCGCGAAGATCCTGGAGGATCAAGCCTATTACAAGTGGGTGCAGGCGGGCGATCGAATCGAGATGGACGCGGATCGGGCGTTGATCGCGGCCGGATCACGACGCCTGGCGGAATGGCTTCTGGTGCAGCGGAAGATCCTGCCAAAATTTTTGGCGAACTGCGGTTCGCTCGACGAGACAACCCATTCAGCCTTTCTGGAACGGAGCCGCGCGGCGATACGACTGATCGACGGATTGCAGGTGGCGTTGATCGGCCCCCCGAACGCCGGCAAGAGCAGCCTGGCGAATCGGTTGATCGGAAGGGATCGCGCGATCACATCAAACGAGCCTGGCACCACGCGCGACTGGGTCTCGGAGACAGCCCTGATCTCGGGCTGGCCCGTGACGCTCACCGATACGGCGGGATTGCGAGAGACGACATGCCCGATCGAAGTCGAGGCCATTCGGCGAACACGCGTGCAGGCTCAATCCGCCGATGCCGTCGTGATCGTGTTGGACGCGACACAATCGGCGAATGATCGGCGTGCGGAAGCGGAGCGAATCGTGGCGAGCCTGCCCGATGGGTGCCGGGCGCTGGCGGTGAACAATCAATGCGACCTGCCGGATGCCGAGGAAACGACTTTCGGAAGTATTGAATCCTGCGAGGTTTCGGCCTTGACGGGGGAGGGGGTGGGCGCGTTGGAGGATCGATTGTGTTCGATCCTGGGGTTGAATCTTCTGGACGCGACGCTTCCGACGGCGTTTATGCGGAAACAGATCGACCGCTCTTCTTCGTCCTGTATCACATGAGAATTGTGGACTACAGCTTTTTGATGATGACGGCGGTGAGATCGTCTTCCTGGGGATGACCACCGGCGAATTCGAGGGCGGCGTCGTGGATGCGCCGGATGATCTCGGCGGCGGAGTAGTCGCGATGATCGAGGATGATCTCCGAGATGGGGCCGATTCCCATCTGCTCCTTCGCTTGATTCCGGCACTCAAAGAATCCATCGGTCAGCAGCACCATCATGTCGCCGGACTGCATCGTGAACACGGCGGACTCCGTCCACAGGTCGTCCGGGATGATGCCGAGCGGCGGGCCTTGGGCGGACAGTGATTCGACGGCGTGACGCTCGCGAACATACTTCAACAAGGGGCCGTGACCGGCACTGATATAGGTAAGCCTTGCCGCTTCGGGTGCGATGACGCCGAAGACGGCAGTGACGAAACGATCGTCCGGAAGATCCTCGCAGAGCAGACCGTTCACGCGGGCGGTGATGTCCGGCAAATGGTTCGAGAGTGAGGTGGTGGCACGGAATAGGGCCCGACACTCGGCGATCATCAGGGCCGGGCCGATCCCGTGGCCGGTGGCATCGGCGATGGTCAGGGCCATGCGGCCGTCGGGCAAATTGAAAAAGTCGTAACAGTCGCCGCCGGTCTCGTCGGCCGGCTTGTTCCATCCGGCGACATCGAACCCGTCTATTTTGATGTCGGTCTTCGGAAGCAGGCCCTGCTGGATATCGCGGGCGACGCTCAGGTCGTGTTCGATGCGCTGCTTCTCCGCGTAATGCTCCAACAGGAGTTGGCGTTGTACGGCGACACCGACCTGTGCGCCGAAGATTTCGACGAGGTCGTGGTCCCACGGATCGAACTGTCCGTCGTGTTTATTCAGAACCTGCAGCACACCGACGATGCTCGCGTCGAACCCGCGCAAGGGAAAGGACACCATGTTGCGGGTTCGAAATCCGGTCTTCTTGTCGATTTCTGGATTGAATCGGGGGTCGGCATAGGCATCGGCGACGTTGATGATCTCGCCGGACTTGACCACTTCGCCGGCGATGCCGGAGTCGGCGCTGAAGCGAATATCGTCAACACCCGTAGCCATTCGACTGTAGAGCTCGTTGCGGGATGCGTCGTAGAGAAAGACCGTGGCACGCTCGCATCCCAGAACCTTCAGCGCCGCGTGTTCGACCTTCCGGAGCAGGGGTGTCAACTCATCGGCGGCGGCCAACTCCCGAGAAACCTCCAGAACAGCCTGAAGGTCGTTTATTTGCTTTTCGGCGGAGACGCCGGAGGTGCTCGGCGCTCGGGTGAGACCTGTGGTGTCCTTCATGCGATCGACCTTTCAGGCACAATCGACGATGTCGAGCGAAATGGATCGGCCGTATTATCGACGTTTTTATGGTAACCGGATGAGGGATCGGTCGCCACTCGCCAAAATGCGGATGGATTTCATGGGTGCCATGTTTACACGACCCGGCCTTATGGGGTGGGTAAGCATGCCGATCACTTCGGTTGCGGCCATCGGTCGCGTTGTGGCATCGGTTTCCAACCAGTGCAAGTGTTCCACTGTCAGAGGGGTGGCAGTGGCGAGCAAGCTCATGACCAACTGCCAAACTCATCCACCCTGTGATGGATCGCGGATAGGGATCCGCTCACCGGCGCTCGGAACGTTTTTCGATCCTCACTGCGGATCCTACGGAAAATCAGGCAATGCCCACGGTCAGAAAGAGAGGGGCCCAGATGCCTTCCTTGCGCTGGCGAATCTCCCTGAAACCAGCATCCTCAAAGTATCGGCGAAGGGTGGACCAGGGGGCGTGAAACACCTTCGCTTCCGGTGTGCTCTCGCCTCGGGTGATGAGCACGTCGAACACGAACCAGCCGATGGCGTTGTCTCGAAAACCGTCGATGATCATCAATCGACCGCCGGGACGAAGCACGCGGAACATCTCGGCTACGGCGACGGCCTGATGAGGATAGTGGTGAAAGGAGTTTCCGCAGGTCACGACGTCAAAGGATTGATCGGGAAACGGGAGATGCTCGGCATCCCCGTTCAGAAAGACGGGCACCTCATCGGGGATCTCCGCGGCCTTGGCATGGGCGACGGAACACATGGGTAGTGAATAGTCGAGACCGACTAGGCGGCGTGACAGCAGGGGGCTGCCGGCGACCATGGCGGCCCAGGTGCCAGTGCCGCTTCCGATATCGAGCAGGTCGAACGGCGTCTCGTCATTGCGTCGCCAGCGGTGAATCTCCTCCAGGAACATCCGATAGGATGGCTGAAAGAGCAGGTGCTGAACAATGGAATGGTCGTAGGTGTGCGCCCAGCCATCGAACTCGTGGCGGGCACGATGTTTGACGGCGTGGCGAATCGGCGCCGGCTCATTCGATTCGGATGTGTTTTCGGCTCGATTACGTTCGGCAGGATCGAGCTTTTCTTCTCGGATAGGCGACTCGCTCATACGACGCATCATACCCTCGCCGGGCCGGCGCAACACGTGTGGTGCTGTTTGCCTTCGTACTCCGGGTTCATGATAGAATCTGCGGTATCTCTTGCCGGCTTCAGCCGGGCAGTTTTTCTGTTTGCCACCGACTTCAGTCGGTGGTTCAAGGCACAGCAGAGCACCATCAGCCGGCTTCAGCCGGGCTTTCATGATTCGATTCCGGAGAGGACGGGATCCCGTTATCCCGCCCAAACTGTCAAGCACCCCTTTGCTCCGGGCCGCTCCGAATCGGAGGCAAGTTCGACCTGTCCATCAGTCATTTGTGCGCGGCTTGGGCGAACTAAAGTTTGCCGCGGTCGGCGGCCGATAGGTTCCTGCGACCAATCGCCGAGACCCACATTCCTCTCATACGCAGCTCGCCGGTATGCCAGGGAGAATATAGAACCATGTCAAAGCGCGAGCTCATCAATCGAATAATGGATTTGAATCGATCCGCACGACGCGAGTTTTTGCAGGCCTTCAACGAAAACGATCTGGCCGACTACCTCCAGCAACTCGAATCCATTAAGCACCCCCTCTTAAACTATTGCGATGGCGAAACGTCCAATAATAGTTGATGGATCAACCTGATTCCGAGGTGCGGAAGAGATGCGGGCTTATAGCCCGCGCGATTGTCCAATATCACGAATGGTGATATCGATGGCCCCCGGATTTGCGGATCCCGTCTCGACCGCCGGCTCATGTTTCGAGGGGGATTTTGATTCCATTCAGGCGGGGGAGCACCGTGATTTTCAGCGGTTCTGAGCGGTTTCACGCCCGATAGCGAAGATTCTTCTGCCAATAGTACCCAGACATTGCCTCCCAGCCGGTGTGGCGGTACAATCCTGTGGTAGTGGGTGTGTGTGTTGCCGCCCACGCATGCCAAATGAACCGCCTGCCTGGTATGATAGCGACCGTCTTACGGGCGCTGGAATCGTACCCCAGAAAACTTGCCCTGACCGTCGCGGCCGAGTGATGGTTGTCCGCCCTCGCATACAGACGCATGATTCACCCGGCCTTGATAAGCCCTGAGGAGGCATGAGATGTATTCCCGCTTGAGTCGAGTTTCTCTGTTCGCCGGCCTTGTCGGCGTTCTCGCAGTCGCCATTCTGATCGCGCCGGGTTGTCGGAGTACAAACCCGTTCTTGGCGGCCGCGTTCAACATGTCTGGCTTCGACAACAACAATGGCGGTATCCAGTCCGGCGGCCCGCCGCCAGGCCCCGACGGCGGTGGAACCACGAATACGGACGTTCTTTCCTCAGTGTGCGATCTGCCTGTTACCGAGCAGTTTATCCAGGTCTCGATCCTGAATGCATCGGAACAATTTGTAGATTTCTCGATGACCTTCGCGGTGTCCGCCGGGCCGGGCGGTTTTGTGTGTGATGATCAGCTTCAGGATTATCTCAATGCCGGCTATAGCGACGCACTTGCGCCGGGCTTAGGTGGTTCCGCGAATATTGGTTGTGATATACTGTCTCTTGGCAGTGGTACGCGTCTGCTGACGCTTGAATTCGGCATCAACGAGGTCGGCTTCATTCCCATACCCCCGAATGTGGGGGGTGATCCTGAAGCGGATCTTCCGACTCGTGTATTACAGCGGCGGGACGGTCGCGGGCCCAATATCCCACTACCAGAATTAATCGTTTTTGGAAATGCGGATCCCAACTTCATCTGTGCCGGCGGAGAGGTACTCGGAGATCTGTGCACCCAACGCGGATTCGTTTACACCGCCATGCCACCGCCGAGCGAACGTCGCGGTTTGCCGGTCGGCAAGTCGGTCGAGTCGTCTCGGATTCAGGGTACAATTTGTGCAGAAAACTTTGGAACCGCCCCGGAATGGCGCCTGGACAAAACGCTGAATAACCAGGTCCAGCCCTTCCAATACGGCCGTGGCGGCACGATTGTTGTTAGTGTGCTCAATCGCGCGCTCGATGACCTCACGAACACACGCAATCAAGCCGTCTGGCTGGTCACCGATGCAGACGACAATACACTCCACTTTCCAGACGGCTAGAATTTCTTTCCGCTCATCATAGTGGAATCGCTTGATTCTCGTTCGTGATACAGGTTACCAGTCTGTATGATCGGGTGTGGATCCTGCCCTCCAATGCCGATTCCTTGATCACAAAACCCTCTCATCTTCAGCAAATGGACGCTGTTTCGGCGTTCTGACATGGGTCCATGACACATCAGGCGGTGGACCGACAGCCGTCCCGGCATCCGGAG
>JBHHUV010000077.1:0-9565 GCA_046754005.1 Phycisphaerae bacterium
CTGATAAAATAGCGATCGAGTGCGCATTCCATCTCCGCTGAGAGGCACTGTCCGATACAAATCTCGCCTACGGAAGCGTCAGACTCGCTTCCTGTTCATCTTCTCGATGACCGGCGTCGCCGAAGCAATGCGATTGCGCCCAGACCGACGAGTGCAACCGTCGACGGCTCGGGGATGATTCCGATTACATTGTCGTAATTCAACTCGCCAGTACCGGTCGATCCGTTCACGCCATCCAGCACCCTCAGCTTGATCTGAAGGGCGTTCTGGCTTGGCGGAGCGGGTACCAAGTCAACAAAGTTGACCGAGAACGACTGGAAGACATCGGTCAGTGAGATCTGAGTGAAATATTCGACTCCTCCGATATCCAGGCCGAAGTCCACGATCTTCGTACCGCCGTAAGCAGGGAATCCCGCCACATTTCGAAGACGTGCGTCAACTCCTATACCCACGAAACTCGACAGATCGACGACCGGCCCAATGTCCACAATACCCCAGCCTGCGAGATCGTAATTCGCGGCGTGAAATCGGGCCAGACCGGTATCGCCGGCATTTTGCCCCGAATCTGTGGTGAGTGGTCCAAAGGCAGACCAACCCTGGGCACCACCGGTCTCGAAATCATTGAGGACCGTTTGCGCGGAACTGGTCCCCGCTGATCCCAACACCATGAGTGAGATAAGTAAGACTCCACAAATCATTCTCATTGCTCTTTCCTCCTTCAAATGCGAGCGGTGTTTTCGCCCATTTTCGATGAGCTCCGATTTTCCCATATCGATGCTGCCTCAATAACACCAGGGGAAAAACGGGGCGACAGCGTCCGTTACGTCCGGACCTTGCATGCCATCTTTCCAAACCTCAAAATCGTCCATATCCAGCAGGCCGTTGTAGTCGGCATCCAGTTCGTCGCAGGGAGGAACCAGTCCCTGCGTGAAACAGGTCTGATGCTCTGCATAATCGGCCATGTCTACATCTCCATCGCCGTCACGATCGGGCCAGAGAATCGGAGGTGTGTTGATCAGGGTGATTTCGTCGAATTCAAAGACGTTTGTGCCACTCGCGGATTCACGCCGCCAGATGATCTTGATCGTCGTGATGTGTGTCAGATCGAGACCGGGAACGGTTCCACTGACCGCGTCGTCGTTGTCGAATGAGGAGTCCAATCCCTTGAAAAAGAAGGTATAAGTCTGCCAGAGATCGATGACTGGCTGCGCCCGATTGACAGCCGGATTCGTCAGCGCCGATCGCGTCAAGACCGCGTTGGTTCCATCCGCATCTGTCATCTGTAGCTGTGCCCGCGCGCCGAGCGTGCCGCCGAGCCCCTGTGTCAGCAGGTTCTTGATTCGAATGGTGAAACCGGTCCCGAGACTGAGGTCCAGATTCGCGTCGCTCACACCCCCGGGGGTACACTGGATATGATTAAATGGCCCCACGCCGATCGCCGAACCGGCCCATTGGCATCCCGGTACGCCTGGGCCATTATTCAAGTCGCAGATGTCCCAGCCCGCAGCCTGAAAGGCGCCGAACCCGTCTTCCGCATCCAGGTCCAGACCGAAATCAGTCTGGGAAATCCCGAAAAAGGTCCAATCATCCGGATAACATGTGTTAGGAATCGCTTCAAAATCGTAGATGATCGTACCCGGTGGAACCTGCGATTGGCCGCCGGGGCCGATGCCCGTGACATGATCATAGTTGAACTCCCCCGTTCCGGTGTTCGCCGCATTGATGATGACGAACTTGATCTCCAGGGCTGGATCGGCGAGTTCGGCCGGTGTGATCGGCGCGGTCGCGAACACGCCGTCGGGAACGAGACTCGCGAAATCGGCCTCGTAGGCGGCAAACGAATTCGTAATGACAACATCCGCCAGCCATTCCGCGCTGCCGATGCCCAGTCCCATTCGCATCGTCGGCGTCCCCGTGAAGACTGGAAAACCGGGTACATCGCGCAGCCGAGCGAACACGCGCAGCCCGGTGAAGCTCGACATATCCACAAAGGGAGAGGTTGCCAACATCCCGAAACCCGGCAGATCAAAATCGCCGGTCTGGAATCGACCCTGTCCAAATGCCCCAGCGGGATCCAGTCCGCTATCGGTCAAAATGGGACCGAATGCGCTCCACCCCTGGCTTCCCGCTTCAAAGTCGTAAAGCACGGTGTCCGCCGAAGCCACGGCGACCGGCCAGGACACGATCATACATGCGATAATGCACCGCCACCCTGTCATGCTCATCACCTCACCTCACACGATCGTCGCTCACCCCGCCGTTGGATCGTCCCTGGGACGATCGAACGCGCGGTGGCGTAAACATCCGTTTTAAGGTCGGTACGACCGCTCCGGTCACACCCCCGAATTCTCCTACGTTCGCCAATACGATTTCCGTTTTGTCGTGAAGCTCCCGCTTGCCACAGATTCGATCCAGACGAACCTGCAATTCTCGACCAAGCTCCGGAACATCGGACTCGATAATCACACGCCCCGGTTCGAGCAGGTTGATCGCCTGAACCACGAACGATGCGATCTCATTCCCGACGCGATCCATTGCCTCAACCGCCGACGGATGGCCGGACAACAATCCCTTCGTAAAGGCCGTCGTGTCAGGGTAGGGCCTGCCAGTGTCGGCCAGGGCATCCGTCAGGGGGTGCGCAATCGGCTCAGTCACCTCGCCGGCGGATCCAAACTCGCCATGATACGGTTCGCCATGGATGATCAGGCTTGTGCCGATGCCCACCACACGATTCATCGCATCCGCGAACCGTAGGACGATGTAAATCATATTCTCGACGGGTTCTTCGCCGAAATAGTGTGCGGAAAGACAACCCGCGGCGGAGTCGTTGAGAATATCCGTCTCGATCCCCCACCGCTGTTGACACAGTTCTCCCAGCGCCACATCACGCCAGAGAAGCGGGTGGCTCCAAACCACGGTTTTCGTCCGAGAGTCGATCATGCCCGGCAATCCGATACCCGCGCCCGATAAACTCGACCATGTAATGGGTGTATGTCCGTTCGCTTTGTTGACTTCGGCGAACATGCTCTGGGCCATGTCCGTCAAGACATCCAGCGTGGCCTCCGGTGACGTCGGTCGAAGAGGGCGCGTCAAACTTGCGTGCAATTGGCCCTTCAAATCACACAACCCCCCGTATACAGAGGTGTGGGTAATCTCGAAACCCATCGCGATGGGGCGATCACATCGTAACTCGAGCATTCGAGGCGCGCGGCCGCTGTTCGTGGCGCCGATCCCCGTCTCGATTAACAGTCCTTCCTCCAGAAGATCGCGCACAATCGTGGTGATTGTGGGTGGGCGCAGGTTGGTGCTCGTTGCCAGCCGTGCCCGAGAAATGCGACGATCGATCCGAACCCGATCCAGAATCAGGCTGCGATTCATCTTCCGGTTGAGTTGGGGCTTGCCTGAGATGATCATTGGTGTCATAATGGCAGTTTAATTAGTTAACAGAAATAATTCAAGCGTTTTATCAATAAAGCTTGAATATTCCGTAATTTCTTTCCTTGTATATTGTTATGAGATACACACCCCGTATCCGGCCTGATGATCTTTCAACGCGAAAGGCTCGATAGTTCTCTTATGACGAGCAAATACACAACTGCCGACGACACGGAACAACAAGGGCTACTCTGTGAAATCCGGGATCTGCGCCGACAGGCGCTTGAATTGACCCAAAGAATCCGATCCGGTGACGCCCTCCCCTTGCCCGGAAATGTCGCCTTCCTTCCAGACGGCCGGGCGATCTGTCGAAAACGCCTGCAAGGAGACAGTCGTTATGCCTACGGTCGCGACGGTTTCAACTTTTGGGTGTATGCCTCCGGATTCATGTATGGAAACGAAGGCCTCTTCAACCTTTTTCTCCCCTATCAGGAAGGACTGGAACCCCAACTCGCGTTCTTTATTGGAAAGTATCATGACGAGGGCGACGCGAGCCCGATCTCCCTGCTGCCCGTGCCCTACATCTCGCAAACGGCCCACGAAGTGATCGACCGGTTCACCGTCTTGGGGCCCGATGCGGCTTATTTCGCCGTGGAGACGGAAGACTTTTTTGCCACCCTTCGGATCGTCGTGGATCAGTCCCATGCCGATCATGCGGACGTTGCCTTTTCTACAATCGTGGAAAACAAGGCCGAAACTGATCTGAATCTCTTCGACTCCGCCTATCTCAATCCGCTGCTTCGACATCAGATACAACCGACCGGCGAGGATCGATGGTTCAAACAGATCCGCGTCGCAAACCAAGATCCTGACTCGCTGCCCCCCTTCGTCATCACCGTCAACGAAGACGAAAGCCGCTTCCGGTCGGTGACGAATCGGGCACTCGTTCGTCGCTCCGCCCAGGCATCCTTGTGTGCAACCCAGGTATGCACGTCGCGACACGCGTATCTGGGAGACCGTCTGCGCGACCTCGGCCAGGCCGCATCCCTCCACGCCGGCTCGTTCGATCGGGACATTCCTCTAACCGTCTTCAATGACAATGCCATCGCCGCCGACCTCCATCGGTTCAACCTGCCCCGAGGAGCGCACGCACGTTTCGACATCGTGTTGTCGGTCTTCCGGACCGAGTCGGCCTTCCACGAGGAATTCCACACACCGATTTCGGGCGCCGTGTTGGACCGCGCGCTGGAGATGTCGCGATCACACATGGCCGACGAGCCGCACGCACTGAGCATTCGAGTACAAGGATGCGAGATCAAGGGGATTCCCGACGAGACACTGAACCATTTCATGCCGCACCTGATCAACCAGGTTCGATTCTGCGCGCGCATGAAGGGATTCATCCAGCCGTCGCCCAATTCCCTGATCGGCATTCGGGATGTGTTCCAGGCGGTGGAGGGCCATTTATATGACCAGAGCGAATCGGCCCGCGACCGAATCCGCGAGGCCATGCAATATGTGCTCGTCGATGGCAGATGCCCGAGGCAATACTCGCTGCCCGTCCATGGAAACACCGGCCGAGCGGACCTCCGCCCCTATATCGACCAGGGGGTCTGGGTGATTTCCGCGCTCTATACCTTTTGCAGTGTGACCGGCGACACGGCGCTGTTGCGCGAAGTCCTGGGCTACCACAGGCTTGCCGCCGACCGCGACGATCGCCTCGCCGTCGCCGATGAACGTGACTCCGTTCTAGAACACCTCATGCGCATCATGCGCTATCTCATCAGCCACCGTGATCCGGAGACCGGTCTCCTCCGTGCCCTCTATGGAGATTGGAACGATGCCGTTGACGGCCTGGGCTTGTCGAGCGATCCGGATCGCGAATTCGGCACGGGTGTCAGCATCATGGCAAGCCTCCAACTCTATCAGAACTGCGGCGAGATGCTCGAATTGCTGCGACGCTTCTTCCCGGGACAGTATCTCGACCACGCCCGCGAGTATCACCGGGTCCGGGAGGAGATGGCCGATCGACTGCTCGCACACGCCGTCGTTGCACGCAACGGTGATCGTCGCATCATCCACGGATGGGGCGACCAGCGCAGTTACTACGTAGGCAGCTTTCAAGACAGTGATGGACATGCCCGCGACAGCCTGACGTCGAATGCCTTCTGGATCATCTCCGGAATGCTGGACAGAGATCCCTCCATGCGGCCGGTTATCCTGGAGGCCTTCCACCGGCTCGATTCGAAGTACGGCCTGATAACCTTCGAACCCGGATTCGCCCCCGACTGCCCCGGTGTGGGGCGCGTGGGTAAGCTTCCCATCGGCACCGCGGAAAACGCCGCGACCTACGTACACGCCGCTGCCTTCGGCATTAACGCGCTCTTCCTGATGAACGAACCCCGCGAAGCTTGGCGTCAAATTGAGAAGATTCTTCCTTTCGCTCCACACCAGACCGGTCTCAGTCACACCCCGTTCGTCATGCCCAATTGCTATGTTCACAATCCCGAATTGAATCTGACGGGACAAAACATGAATGACTGGCAGACCGGCAGCTCCAATGTCTTGTTGAAACTTCTGATTCACCACGTATTCGGTTTTCAACCGGGATTTGAGGGCCTCCGCGTTTGCCCCGCATCCTGGAGTCCTTTCGAACAGTTTGATTTTCGCGCGATCGCCCACGATCGCCGAATCCATCTCGTTCGCCGCACCGGACAAACATCCCGGCGGCGAATCCATCTGAACGGCCAAGAAGTGGAAACTACATTGGAGAATCACACAAAGATCCCATCCGCCCTGTTGCCCTTCGATCAATTGTCGGCCACTTCTGAAAACGTGGTCGAAATCGAGGATCCCGCCCATGACTGATCCGGCCTCCAATCATCCAATAACCCGATCGGCGCCACCTTTTATCAGGGTCGAGGCCCCTATGAAACCGGGAGTATGCAGTTTTTCCCTCAATTACACGGACAGTGAACGATCCTGTGATGATGCATCCGAAGTCCTGGTTTGCGCGTCCGGCAAAGCGGCGAGTGTGACCGTCGCCCGGATGATCGCGGAGCTGATCCGATCCAGGGCACAGGCCGGTCGACAAACGGTCCTCGGTCTCGCCACCGGATCTTCACCTCAGGGTGTCTATGAAGAGTTGATCCGATTGTACCGGGAAGAGGGACTGTCTTTTTACAATGTGATCACATTCAATCTGGATGAATATTGGCCATTACAACCGGAGTCTCTTCAAAGCTATCGCAGGTTTATGGCCGAATGTCTATTCGACCACATCGACATCGATCCGGCCAACGTCCACATCCCCGACGGAACGCTGCCACAAAATGAAATTGCCGCATTCTGCGCGAACTATGAACAAAAAATCGCGGATGCCGGTGGAATCGATCTTCAACTTCTGGGAATCGGCCGCACTGGCCATATCGGCTTCAACGAACCGGGCTCGTCCCGTGATAGCCGAACGAGACTGATCACCCTCGACAAAGTGACGCGCCTGGATGCAGCCGACAACTTCTTCGGCGATTGGAATGTGCCACGGAAGGCGATCACGATGGGGCTGGCCACTATTCTAGATGCCCGTAACATCGTGCTGATGGCCTTCGGCGAGCAGAAGGCCCCGATCATTCGGCGGGCCTTCGAGGGACCGATCACGGATGCCGTCGCCGCGAGCTTCCTGCAGCAGCATCCCCACGTGCGGATCGTGCTCGACGAGGCGGCGGCCTCCGAGATGACGCCCCGGAAGACGCCCTGGCGGTTGGGTCCCATCGCCGAGTCCGGTTACGCCTGGGACAGAACCATGACCCGACGCGCCGTCATCGGCCTGGCGGAAAATGTCAAGAAGCCGATCCTGAAGCTCGTCGCCGAAGACTACAACGAGTACGGTCTCCAGGAGTTGCTCTCGGCCCGAGGCTCCGCATACGACCTCAACATTCAGGTCTTCAAGGAACTGCAACGAACCATCACCGGCTGGCCCGGCGGAAAAAAGGGGCGAACGCGACCGAACGGCGCCACAGACACCTTTCCCAAACGCATTGTCGTCTTCAGCCCTCATCCCGATGACGACGTGATCTCGATGGGCGGAACGCTCATCAGACTCTGCGAACAAGGGCACGAGGTCCACATCGCCTACCAGACCTCCGGAAACATCGCTGTTTTCGATGACGAAGCCCATCGCCATTTGGACTTCGTCAACGACTTCTGCAAGACATTCGACAAGGTCGGCAGTCGCGAAATCGATCGAATCAACGTATCGGTGCGTTCGTTCGCACGATCCAAGCGGCCCGGTGAACCCGACTGCCCCGAGCTTCAGAAAATCAAAACGCTGATTCGTCGTACCGAGGCCCGCGCCGCGGCGCATTACTCCGGTGTCAATCCAGAGAATATACACTTCCTCGATCTACCCTTCTACGAAACCGGTCGTGTCAAGAAGAATCAGATCTCGGACACCGACATTCGAATCGTCGCCGAGCTGCTCGATCGGATACAACCTCATCAAATCTATGCCGCCGGCGATCTTTCGGATCCGCATGGCACCCATCGATTGTGCCTGGACGTGATCGACGAGGCTGTCGCGCGACTCGATGAACAAGGCTGGATACGGTCTTGCGAAATATGGCACTATCGAGGCGCCTGGCAGGAGTGGGAACCCCACATGATCGACATGGCCGTGCCGCTCAGCCCAGACGAAGTCGAGCGGAAGCGCATGGCCATCTTCAAACACGAATCGCAAAAAGACAGAGCACTCTTTCCCGGGCCGTGGGATTCACGTGAGTTCTGGCAGCGCGCCGAAGATAGAAATCGACATACGGCAAAAATCTACGATCGCCTCGGCCTTCCCGAGTACGAGGCGATCGAAGCATTTCGACTGCATGCTCGCGGCCCGGATCCCATAGGGGACGAATGACTCCGAATTCTCCCGCAGGATGCCATTTCGACGGACCGAGCGAGAGTACGAACAACATTGACCCTGTCTCTCGGGCTGACCCTCAAGACTATCCCGTTAAACGACAGAATTTGAGCCCAGCGATGATTGTACCCGGGTACGAGTGTCAGGCCATCACCCAAGTCGGTGTTGTACGCGTGCCTAAACGCTCCGCGAGCGATCGTGATATACCGGTCAACTGGATAGACTCCATAACGGTCAAATAGGTCCATCCGATAAAGGTTGAAATCGGTGGGGCTGAGTGAATCCCATGGGCGGCTCTTGCCAACGAACGGCGCGAAATCCTTCATTGTCCGGGAGCAATCATCGAACCAATGAGTGGTGATCAGGCCGTGTTCAACTTAACCCAAGTTGAACAGTTACGAAGCTTGAACGGACCTGGTGGTAGCGCCAGGGCTGATTTTGGTCAAAAGTCGTGACTACATTGGGGTGACCTTGTCGATCCGTCGGAGGCGTTGAGGCAGCGTCAGACCGAGTCTGTTGAGCAGCACTTTCTGGGCCTCGTCGGGCGTGGTGACGCATCGCAAGTGGATCGTACGCTGACTGCCGTCGGCCACTTGGGCCGGCAGGACCACGTCACCGCTCTTGATCTTGGCGAACTCCTCCAACACCGTCCGCGGGGCATCCCCCAATCCGGCGCGACGCATCCACTGGGCCAAGGCCTTCCACAGGACGTAGCCCAGGAAGCAGACCAGGATGTGACCGAGGACACGATCCTCCTTCTGGTGCCAGATGGGTCGGATTTCCAATTCATCTTTCTCGATCCGGAAGGCCCATTCCGCTTCCGTCAGTTGGATATACCGCTTCCACAGTGTCGCCGGATCCGATTCGATCAGATTGGTCCGCAGGAGATAACAGCCCTCCGACAGGGCCGCCCAGTCACACCAACTTTGCCGACGTTTCCAACTGATTACCTCGACGAGCAGCGGGGGGCCACGGGGCTCTATGGGGACGGCAGGCCCGCAAGCACAATCCCAGAGGTGGCCGCACGGGCCGGAGTATAGTTCCCGCGAGTCAGCACGAATTCCGCAAACCCGACGAGTACAAAGGCGAGTAGGCTCAAAACCGGATCAAACCGGACCACGCCAGAAAAATCCGCCCCCCATTTCAGCCCGCTAAACACGATTCTCTGAGTCTTGAACCGATCTGTTAGTTCCGGTCTCCGTTACCCGGCTTGCAAAACAGCCGCTTAAGTATCCTTCAGCCGCCTAAAGTGGCCTCGGTATTTTTTATTGCCAAACC
>JBHHUV010000078.1:0-9504 GCA_046754005.1 Phycisphaerae bacterium
CGGTGAACACCAGATCCCCGTTCTCATCCATCAAATTGATGAACTCGTAGAGGTTCCTGGGCTGACATGTTGCGCCCCTTCGGGGCAATCAAGAGGCGTGTGACACTTCGGGTCAAAGAGACGCATGTGATCCTGACTTGTCGCGGTGTGATTATCCGGAAGCACGAGGGACGTTTTGACTTTTCGACGTTTGGCTAGGCCAAAGGCAGCGTCTCCCGGCGACGGAGCAATTCTCGATAGATTTGCATTGTCTCCACGATCATTCGAGAGACGGAATACCGGGATCGAGCCAGGGCCTGACCCGTCGCCGCGAGGACTCGGGAGGATTGGGGGTTTTCCAACGCATGGTTGATCTGTTGGGCCAATCCGACTTCGTCACGATCTTTGAACAGCAGCGCGTTCTGCTGATCCACCAATCCATCACACGGACAGCCCTCGGCGGCTATGAGCACGAGTCCGGCGGCCAGGGCGTGGATCGGTTCCTCACGAAAGGCGGGCAGGGCCGCGGGTAGACAGAACAAATCGGCCGACCGCATCGCCGTACGCAGGCGATCGAGCCGCCCGGTGAACGTGAGGTTTTGGGCCAGTCCCAGCGAGGCGGCGAGCATGCGAAGGTCGGTCTCGGCGGGTCCCTTGCCGCTGATGAATACCTGCAGGTCGGGATGATCACGAATCACGTGCTTGACCGCTCGGAGCAGAACATCCACGCCCGAGTCGGATCTCAAGACGCCCGCGAAGATGAGTGATGGCGCGTTGCCGGGGTGGCTGAACGCCGCGGGGGCGTTTTCGGAGATAATTCCGATGGGGACGACATGCAGTGAAGCCCGGGGCGCGTGGGATTCCCGGATCGCCCGGGCGATGCTCTCCGTCGGAGCGATCAGGGCGTTGGCTCGGGCGAGAAACTGTGCATTTTCAAAATCTTCCAAGACGGTTGTGGAGGTGACATTCAGCACGAGATCGGCGCCGGTGGCGGAGGCGATCGACGCCGCCATCGGCGCGGTCGTGAGCGACAGACCGTGTACAATGAGACCGTCGTCTTTTCTGGCCTGTTCGACTCTATCGCGTACAGCGCCGACGACATGCTGCCGAACCCAATGACCAGCGAGCCATGTAGGACGCCGGTGGGTGATTACATGGATGGGGCCTGTTACCAGGGTGCGGGCTCGGGGGTGATCGGGAACGACGAGCATGACTTCCGCCGGTTCGTCGAACAGCCCGACGAGGAGATAGCGCACCACCGTGGGAAATCGCTCGATCACGGCCTCATCGGCAACGAGGCAGGCAATCAGTCGTTGTGTATCCGCGTCATCGGCCACGGGCATTTCTTCCTGAGTGGATGTGCGCCGGAGTTGTCCGATAAGAGGCACGGTGACTTTACCCTGATTGCGAGTCCGTGCTGAACCCGAATCACTCGGTTCTGTAATCAGTATAGGATTCATCGCTCCTATCTGTCCAAAAGGATGTGCCCCCTGGCCTGCAAGTCCTTGACACAACTACTTGCCTCCATGGTAATGAGAATCGAATCGGGGTATGTACGAGTATGGAAATGATGGATCCGGCAAACGACAAACGAGTAGTCATCGGCGCCGACCATGGCGGGTATGCGCTCAAGGAGCAACTGAAGGCCCATCTTGGCAAGCAGGGTTACAACGTTGAGGATTGCGGGACGTTCGACGGGGCGACCGCCGATTACCCGGCCATCGCCGCGGCGGTTGCCGAGCGGATATCGGACGGTCGCGGCCGCTGGGGCATCCTGATCGACGGCGCGGGCATCGGCTCCTGCATGGTCGCGAACAAGTTCCCGGGCGTCCGGGCAGCGATGTGCTATGATCTCTCTTCGGCGTCGAACAGCCGTGAGCACAACGACGCGAACGTGCTGACGCTCGGGGCAGGACTGATCGGTGATGCGCTGGCGAGGCAGATCGTCGATGTGTGGCTCGCCACGGCGTGCACGGTCGAACGACATCGCCGCCGCGTGGGGTTGATCGGCGAGATCGAAAATACGCTCCGAGGCGGCGAGCTGAGCGAGCAGCAAGCCCGCGAATTGCAACCCATGGATGCACATACGTCACAATCACCCGCCCGCGCCGAAACGATCGGTGTGGACATGAATCGAAAGGATACGAGTCTGGTGGATCTCTCACGTGACGACTTGGAACGAATCGCCCGGCGCATCGTCGAGCTGGGCGGCTTTCGCGGCGTCGGCGACTGCGCTTGCTGTGGCCCGGCCTGCAATGGTCATTGTGCGGGTAAGGATCCGGCGGCGGTGCGTGACCTGATCGGCATGGGCGCCAGCCGGATTGGCCACGGTCTCGGCGGTGGGCCGATCGCCCGCGACGTGGCCGGCAGCATCGACCACACCCTCCTCAAGCCCGAAGCCACGGCCGAACAGATCGAGCAACTCTGCAAGGAGGCGCTGGAATACGGCTTCGCATCGGTTTGCATCAATCCGTCGTACGTGAAGCTGGCGACGAACCTGCTCAAGCGGTCGCCGGTCGCCGTCTGCACGGTTGTGGGCTTTCCATTGGGCACGCACGTCCCCGAGATCAAGGCGATGGAGGCACGAAGGGCGATCCGCGAGGGCGCCCGCGAAATAGACATGGTGATCAACATCGGCGCGCTGAAGGGCGGCGACGACGACCTGGTCTTTCGCGACATCAAGGCCGTTGTTGATGCCTGTCTCGACGGTCGGGCGATCTGCAAGGTGATCATCGAGTGCGCCCTGCTGACGGATGACGAAAAGGTGCGTGCGTGTGTGATTGCCCGACGGGCCCGGGCCGACTTCGTGAAGACGAGCACCGGCTTTTCGACCGGCGGGGCGACGGCGCAAGACGTGGCGCTGATGAGCGAGGCGGTCCGCGGCACGCGCATGGGCGTCAAGGCGGCCGGCGGCATCCGCAGCTATGAGGACGTGAAGGAAATGGTCCAAGCCGGCGCGACCCGCATCGGCGCCAGCGCCGGCATCGGCATCGTCAAAGAGGCCAAGGGGGTCACCGCCTCGCGCGAAGCGCCCAAGAGCGAATCAAAACCCCCGAAGCAATCCTACTGAATCTGATCCACGACGTGTTCCACTGCTTCAAGCAGTGCGAGGCAAGCGTGCTGGGTACGGATGTCCCATCCTTTCTGAAAGAAATTGATAGGGTATAGGTTTCGAGTATGGTTGGGCACCCGCGCGATTGGGTATGCGATTCCAGCAGCCCCGTTTACGGGGCTTTCCCGCGCAGCGGGTTTCAGGCCGGTCCCTTTGGGGCCGGTGACGAGGATCCGCACCCATCTTTTCAGCCCGTTTCAACGGGCTTATTGATCAACGCATCGGACCGTGGTTCGCTCATGCCCAAAGCGAAGCCCGTTAAAACGGGCTAAGGAAAATGAACTCTCCGTCAAACCGGCCGTAAACGGCCGGCCTGAAGCCCGCCTTCGGCGGGAAAGACCGCTGAAGCGGTCTGATTTATTTCCTTGCCTCTGGAATTCCCGCTTAACACATACTTGCAATTGGATGAGGGCATCATGTGAATACTTTTCGCTATTCGCTATTCGTCATTCACACGAATTGGCCCAAATCGCAGCCGCGGCGATCGCCGCTGTTTCGATTCGCAGCGTTGCGTCGCCGAGGCTGACCGGGCGGCCACCAAGTTTTTCAATTTCCGCGCATTCCTCGGCCGTGAATCCCCCCTCCGGGCCGATGAAGATCAGAATCTCGTGCTGGGCCGAGAATCCGTTCTCGGCCCCATCCACATTCCCTGACTCAGGATCGCAACCCGTGTCATGCACCGGTTGGAAACCGGTGCCACAGGATTTCTGCGGGCGTACTTTCAGCTCGTCGATCAAAGGCGTGGCATCCGCCGACGGATCACCGTGGAAAACAGAGACGAACGTCTTTGATACTTCGTCCAGCGCGTCGATCGGCCTTGGCGGCTCGATGCTCATCACCCGGGCGTGGCCCGCCTGTTTGGCCGCCGCCACGGCCTTCCGGCGCCAGCGATCCAGCTTTCCCTCGCCCGGGATGACTGGCCCGCGCTCGGTCTCCAGCAACCACAACGCGCTCACGCCCAATTCCGCGCACTTCTCCACCAGCCAGTCCGATCGCTGCCCCTTTGGCGTCGCCGTCGCGATTGTCAGGCTGGACCGCTGCACCTCACCTTCGCGAACCTTTCCGGTCGGTTCCACCTCGAATCTTTCACGCGAGATCGCTCGGATGCGGCCGTCCATCTCCCGCCCGTCGCCGTCGAACAGGACCACCGCGTCGCCGATGACCAGCCGCAGTACGCGCAGGGCATGGTCCGCCTCCCGGCCGGTCACGGAAATGACGGATTCTGTTAATGCTTCCACCTTGAACCGTCGCCGTCTCATGACGCCATGTTCGGGGGGGTGAGGTATTCGGACAAGGGCTGGCTCCGCGGTCTATTGTGATTTTGGACGCAAAGGGATTTGAACGGCCGTGCGGGCTTGTGCATCGTCGCAGGTTGATCGATGGCTTGGGAGACATGGTCTGATGCTGCCAGGTCACGGTTACTCGCAAGCCCCACGGCCTAACGACTGCGTCGTTAGACCGTGCCACCCATCCGTGATTTTGGACGCACAGGGGCTTCGCACGGCCGTGCGGGCTATAAGGCCGCGGCTCTTCCATGGGTTCAAGTCGTCTCGCGGCAGGGCCGATAACAACACCAACGAGAACGGTGCGCGCACGGTCTATCCGAGCCCTGAACGATAGCGACGGGTTTGGCTCATCGTTGCCATTTGACCGATCCCCAACAGGCACTGCGAATATGTCCGAAGCATCCGAAAGCATCGCGACCGAGGAATCTCAGCCTGCTGCCGACGTGGATGCACTCCTCAGTCAGGTCGAGGCCCTGGCGGAGGAGATCACCACCGAGACCGACGCCGAAGAGCCGGCCTCTGATACTGCGGCTCCACCCGTCACCGACGAAATCGAGGATTCTCAGACGGACACGGAAACGGCTTCCCCGGAGGCGACGCCGGAGCCGGCCGAGTCGGCGAGCGAGGAACTCAACGATCTGTTGCATGATCCGGATGCGCCGGCTGGGGAGTCGGTCGAATCCGATGAGACTGTGTCGTCGGAGATGGAACAGAAAAACAAAAGCCCTCCTGTGGAGGGGAAGACGCAGAATCCAGATCCGACCGATGCGTCCAACGACTCATCTGATCCTGAGGAGGGAACAACCGATCCCGTGGACTCCCCCGCGCGGCTGCCGATTCGCCATCGCATCCTGTCCGTCGTTAAAAGGGGTCCGAAGGCGATCTTTGCTGCCAAGGTCGTTCCCATCATCCTTGTTAATGCCGGCTTGAAGATTCTGCTGACGATCGATCTGCCGTTCGCGAATTGGTCGCCGGGTAAGAAACGGATCACCGGCTTTGTGGCGATCGCCACGGTCGTTGTCGGCCTCCTATCCTGGATTCTCCCCGATCTGTTGAATCACAATCCATTTGCGGACATGGACACGCACACCGTCATCAGTGGATGATTATCGATTGTGGGCTGGGTTATTACGCTCGAGGGGGTGGTTCTGATCCTGTGGCACTGCTGGTATGGATACACTTGTTTTGGTGGGTTTGTCGTGATGATCTACTCCAAACACGATCTTGAGGAACTGAATGATTCTTCGGGATGCATTTGGCTTCCCCGGTTGTATCGCCCTTACAGGGCTGGGTGATTGTGATTGTGCTGCCCCAGGGCGGCGTTACGCTCTGCCCTGGGCTGACATGTTGCTGCCCCTTCGGGGCGGACTCATATATTCAGGTGTGTTGATGTACTAGAAGCAGTGGCACACACTGGGCTACATGCCGTAGGTGGCAGGGTCGAAGTCCTTGTCCGTCAGGCCCGTGTCGAACCTCACATTGCGATACTCGTACTTGCCCAGAAGGTTTCGCGGTTCGCGGGCATCATCGGAATAGCAGTAGATCGCCACGGGGACGTGATATTCCTGGTCGATGAGGATGTCAGTGGTTCGATCGGGATAGCGATTGGCCTCGGTATAGGGCAGGATCCTGCGAATCAGCCAGACGGGCCGGCCGCCGAATCGCGTCACGCCCTTGTATTCAAGCTTCAACTCGTTTCGGCTCTTCGCGATCCTGCTAAACTCCACAAGCAGATCGAGCGCCCGCTTGAAACCAAATTCGTCGATCGATCGACGCGAGCTGCGCTTGGCGAAAAAGCCGTTGATCGGTTGCTTCACGCTTTTACCCACCAACAACGACGCGACCCCCTTGGGTTGGCAAACCGACAGCTCGCGCATCTTTGGGTCGGTCGCCTTGTGATCCACCCATTTGCCCTTCACATAGATCACCCGGCGGGCCATGCCCGGGTTGCGAATCCAGTGCATCATGACGCTAAAGGGCTTCGGCCGAAACTTGACTTCGACTTCCTGCTCCGGGCTCATTTTATCGCCGAGTCGTTCCTGTTTGACGAAGGTGCAGACATAGTCTCGGGAGTCACGGTCCAACTGTCGGAGGGCATCGCTCAGTGCCTCGAGCGGATCCTTTCGAACAAGCCGTTCAAACGGATCTGCCGGGATACGCTCCGAGGCGAACACCACTGGCGTGCCTTGCCGCAGGATAGGCTCATAGTCCGCGTTGAATTCAAACTCGGCGTAGAGAATCCCCGACAGGAGTATTCCGAAGAACACCTGAACGCGACGCTGCGTAAATCGTTTCTGCACGAGAGGCATAGGGTTGTGATCCTCGCTCCAGGGTTGGCGGGAATACGAGTCTGGGGGGCGTCACTCTCTTATACGCGTTTGACCGCGTTCGGTGCACACCCGTGTCCGCCAAATCAGGATAGGTCCATGAGGCATTCATCGGCCCCATACGCCGAAAGCGTTAAGCAACTCGGCGACGAAGTCGAGTGGATCGACTTCGTGTGGGACTCTATCAGACTGTCCGATCCTGATCCGGGTGGCAATAATTGCTCCGCGCCAGAGCATCCAAGGCCCTGCCGGTTGGCGGCAGGATAGACCTTCGACAACCACCCGTACAGTTATTCATACCATTCTATAGGCCGTTGGTCAATTCGTTACCGGATTAAAAACGTGTGGCGGGGCGGTCCAGATTGAACATAATTTCTTTCATAGTATAATGTTAATGCAGAAAGAAAGTGTTCGCATTAGAAGTACTGATAGAAGCCTTCTTCATCGATATAGGACCGCACCGGCTCGGGGGTGAGATAGCGGATGGATCGCCCCTCGACGAGACGGGTGCGGATATCGGACGCGCTAATCTCGATTCCGGGGGTCACCACACAATTTTCCAGCAGCAACCGGGCCGCGGACTCCGCCATCGCATGGCTAAGAAGGTCCGTCTTGGGCGGTCGCCATCCGGGACGTGTCGCCGTTACGATCGTCACCCTTTCAACCAACTCCGCAATCCGATGCCAAGTCGGCAACTCCGGCAGTGAATCGGCCCCGATCAACCAGAAGAGTTCCGCCTCCGCCCCATACAGACGGCGGCATTCTTCCACGGTGTCATAGGTATAGCTCGGACCGGCGCGATGAAGTTCGAGATCGGAGACCTCGAACAGCGAATCGCCCTCGACCGCCAGCCTTGCCATGGCCAGGCGATGCGCGGCATCGGTCACACGCACGTGATCCTTGTGCGGCGGCCGCGCGGAGGGGATGAGCACGATGTGCGACAGATCGATCGCCTCCGCGATGCTTCGCGCGGAGATCAGGTGTCCGAAATGGATCGGATCAAAGCAACCGCCGTATAGACCGATGCGTCTATTCATGACCTATACTCGAACTGTACAAGATGGGTGGTATGGCGATGCAGTGCTCGCGAACTCAAAAGCATCAGGACGGATTCAATCCGGAAGCCTGGACCGGATCCGCATCGTTATCGACACCCGGCTCTTCCACGCGGGCCGTCGCCCGTTCGGCCTTCCAGTCGATCTCGATCGCCACGTCGGTGACGTTCATTTCGACCGTCGCCGATTGGCCCGCCTCGGACGCCACATCCACCCGCCCGGCGAGAATGAAGTAATAGCCCAGCCCGGGTTCAAGCCGCGCATCGAAGACAAGTTCGTGGTGCGGCACCGCCGTGGTCGGCCCCTTCTCCAGATCGCTGGAGAGTAACGTCTCCCGCCTGAGTTCGATGGCGTGGGTGTCTTTCACGAAAAAAACCAGGCTGCCCGTTCCGGATGCCGGTGCCTTGGCGGTTCGATGATCCAGAGACCAATCCACGCCAAGCCGAACCTTGACGACGGCATCCAGCGGCTTGCCAGTCAGGTTGTCGAAACAATGGCCGAGTTTGAATGATCCCCAGGCGGATCCCTCGCCGCTGACCTCTGCCCGGCAACCGGCGCCATCGGTCGAAATGGCCCGGGCCTCACCGCGGGCCGAGTCGCCTTGCTGAGCGGAGTTGAATCGTCGATAGACGAACGGGGTTTGTTCGGGAATGGCCATCGAGCCGGCCGCGACCAGGGCCGGGCCGATGTCCGGTCGCACCGTTGCCGACATCCGCACGCTCGTATCGAGGTTTCCACCGCTGCAACCGATTGCGAGCCCCAATCCGGTTACTGCGGCCCCCAAGATAGGGAGGATAAGCGGAGAAGGCCGACGACTATTCTTTCGCGGAAGGGATGTATCCATGATGGGTGTAGAGGGTACGATCGGCGCCGCATCAAGTAAAGCCTCGGCCCTTGTCACCATCCCTCAACGGATGCAGAATGGCCGTCAAAGAGAATACGATCGGAATCCGGCACGATCCGGCGATCCCTATCCGCCGACTCGGCACGATTCGAATCAACTGAGGAGGATGTCAGTCGTGATCAAAAATATCCACGGAATTGAACACCACGGCATAGAGCCGAATGAGCACGTCCATTGGAACAACCCCGTTCCTCAACTCGTCGAGATGGCCGTTCGTCGGCGAGAGGGGAGGCTCACCCAACTGGGGGCCTTCTCCACGCTGACCGGCAAGCGCACCGGCCGATCGCCCAACGACAAGTTCGTCGTGCGGGATTCGAGTACGGAAAAGACCATCGCCTGGGGCAAGGTCAATCAGCCGATGACGCCCGAGGGTTTTGATCGCCTGCTGGACAAGACGATCCGACACCTGAACACGCGTGAACTCTTCGTGGTAGACGCCTGGGCCGGCGCCGACGAGGAATACGGCAAGCCGATCCGACTTGTGACGACCAAGGGCTGGCATGCCCTGTTCGCCCGGCAGCTCTTCCGTCGGCCGAGCCGGGAACAGATGATGAACACTCATCCGGAGTTCGTTGTGCTCGGCGTGCCCGATTCGCTCGCCGATCCGAAGACCGACGGTACGACGTCCGAGGCCTACGTCGTGGTGAACTTCGACCGGAAGATGGTGCTCATCGGCGGCACCCACTATGCCGGGGAGATCAAGAAGTCGATCTTCACGATCATGAACTACCTGCTGCCTGATCGCGGCGTCTTTCCGATGCATTGCTCGGCCAATGTCGGATCCGGCGGCGACGTCGCCCTGTTCTTCGGCCTCTCCGGCACCGGAAAGACGACCCTCAGC
>JBHHUV010000079.1:0-9454 GCA_046754005.1 Phycisphaerae bacterium
GTTCGACCGCGGACTGGTAACGCTTCGATCGATCCTTTTCCATGGCCTTCAAGGCGATGGTTTCGATGTCGCCCCGGCGGCGGCGGTCGATGGTGCTCGGGCGCGCGGGTGGGGTTTCGCAGATGGTTCGGGCGGCGGACTGGATCGTGGCGTGGTCGATGTCGTAGGGCAGCCGGCCGCAGAGCAGCTTGTAGAGCACGACGCCGAGGGAATACACATCGCTGCGGGTGTCCAGATCGTGCGGATCGGCGGCGCACTGCTCGGGGCTCATGTAGTGCAGGGTGCCGATGAGCTGGCCGACGTCGGTGTGCATCGTGGTGACGGCGATATCGGCGTCGGTCGAGCGGGCGACGCCGAAGTCGATGATCTTGATCGAAGCCCGCGGGGCGTTCGTCGGATTCTCGCTCGAGACGAGGATGTTGGCGGGCTTCAGGTCGCGGTGGATGACGCCCTTCTGGTGACCGTAGTGGACAGCATCGCAGACGTCGGCGAAGAGCGCAAGCCGGTCGCGGGTGGACAGGTGGTGGTCCTCGGCATAGGCCGTGAGCGACTTTGCGTCGGGGACGTATTCCATGGCGAAGTAGGGGATGGCAAAACCACGCGTCGGATCGCCGTTCTCGACTTTGTCGATGACCGCTCCCTCACGGTCGCGGCTCTGATTGCGGCTCTGATCGCGGCTCTGATCAAGTGTGTGGACGCCCGCCTCATAGACCTGGGCGATGTTGGGGTGGCGAAGGTGGGCGAGGATCTGCGATTCGTACTCGAACCGCCGCAGGGCCGACCGCGAGGCCAAACCCATGCCCAGTACCTTCAGGGCGACGGGCCGGCGGGGGCGCTCCTGCCGGGCAAGATAGACCGTGCCCATGCCGCCGCGGTCGATGACGCGCTCGAGGGTGTAGCGGCCAATCCGACGGCCGATCAGGGCATTCGGGTCCACGGCCATTCCAGATCCGTGGACATCGGGATCGGGCGGTTGGAGAAACTCGGGCGGGGCGGCGCTGTCGGACTTCAGGAGCGACTCGATCTCCGCCCGTAGCGCGGCATCTCCCTTGCATGCCGCGTCGAGATAGGCGGCACGATCCCCCGGCGCGCGGGCCAATGCCTCGGTGAAGACTGCCTGAATGTGATCTCGTGAGTCAACCTTCATAACGCGTCGCACCAATGGGCGATTCTTCCTAAACACAGGGTTTTCGAAAGGCCGCACGAGCTGAAGACCGTAGCTCTTCTTTCGCTATTCGCTATTCGACATTCGCTATTCTTCTCCCCCCATCGCCCAGAAGAGCCATGCCCGGGCAAGCCGCCAGTCGTCATCGATCGAGCGGGCTGACCGGCCCAACGCCTCGGCCGACTGATCGACGGTCAATCCCGCAAAGTAGCGCAGGTTGACGACCTCGGCACGGCGGGGATCCTCCCGCTCCAGTCGCCCCAGCGCCTCGTCGAGCGCCAGCATCTCAGCCGGATCCTGATCGAAAACGACGGGCGTCTCGTAAACACGCCGCGCCGGGGGCCTGTCCGACACGCCGGGAGGGAGGTCCGGTGTGGATGCATCCCCCAATTCCGAAGGGGAAGGATGATCCGGATGGATCCCCGGGCCGCCGCGTTTCAGCCGTTTGCGTCTTCGTGCGTCATCCAGGCGGATTTGGCGCATGACCCGGGCGGCAGCGGTGAAAAAGTGTTTGCGATTCACGAAGTGGGCACCGTTTCGACCAAACATTCGAAGATAGGCCTCGTGGACCAGGGCGGTGGGCTGGAGGGTTCGCCCCGGAGCCTCGGCAGCCATCTGTCGACGGGCGACGGCATGGAGTTCGTCTTAGAGCGTGGACCAGAGCCGCTCTCGCGCGGCGGCATCCCCCCGCTCGACGGCAAAGAGCAGTTCGGTCACCCGGCTTGTGAATGGAGCGGTCAAAGGGGCTCACCTTGAAAGATCGACCGTTCAGATCAAATCCACTATCCGTACCGCAATTGTATCAAGTAGATGACTCGATCGGAAGATCGTTTGCGAATTGTAATGGAAGATCCGTGCAAGTCCGACCGACCAGCCACCGACTCAGCTCATGAATTGGACGGCCTGACGTGCTAGCAACGGCAGGTTCGTGTACGTCTCACGTCGTAGAATGACGTTTCGGAATATATAGGAAGGCCGCAGATAGAAACTCCGAAACGCCTTCTTGTACATCCGCAGGACGTTTTCCTTCTTCAATCGCCCGAGTTCGAAGTAAACGATGTTTTCATACGGCCCGAAGGCATCGGGATCCTTGACCAGCCAGCGACCCTCGCGCTCGATCCTGTCCCAGAGCGTTGTTCCGGGGAAGGGCGTGGCGATTGTGAATTGTGCCCGATCCAGCGGCATGGAACAGGCGAAGTCGATCGTCTGCTGCATTTCCTCCAGGGTTTCGTCGGCGTTCCCGAATATGAAAAATGCACCCGTCTGCAATCCGACGCGCTTCGATGCCTCCACGGCCCGTCTCACCTGCTCCTTCGTGTTCTGCTTGAAGATGATCTCATTTCGAATCCGGTCCGAGCCGGTCTCCGCGGCAAACCAGGCATCGACACAACCCGCGTCCTTGCAGAGTCGCAGGAAACTCTCCGTGATATTCTCCACGCGAGAGATGCCATTCGGAATCGACCAGCGTATCGGAAGCTGTTTCTTGATCAACAACCGGCAAATCTCCTCCGCGCGGCTCGTGATCAGGTTGAACACGTCGTCCTGGAACTCCACGAAGTTGACACCATAGTCCCGGACCAGCCATTCTATCTCATCAATCACTCGACCCGGCGACATCGCTCGAAACACCTTGCCAAACGGCTGATCCGCCGCCGACGTGCAAAAGGTGCATCGGAAAGGGCACCCGCGGGATGTCATCATCGAACCGCACCGAAGACGACGCGCGTCAATCCAGGTCGGACGGGTCGGAGTCGTCAGATCGTGAGGGAAATGGTGGTAGGCGGGAAAGGGCAGTTCGTCAAGATTCGGCGGATAGGGCGCCTTGCCGGACCCTACAATGGACCCGTCCGCAGACCGATAATACAGCCCCGATAGCGTGTCGCGGACGGCGGCGTTGTGCAGATTCTCCACAAGCTCGCAGACCAGGATCTCACCCTCACCGACAGCGGCATAGTCAACGTGGCACGACTCAAAGGCATCCAACGGTCGCGCCGAGGGATGAGGACCGCCAAGGATGATCTTGCAGTCCGCGTTGTGACGTGTCTTGATCTCCTCGGCCAGCCGCAAAACCGCCTTGAAGGCCGCGGTGATCGTGTAGATGCACACCAGCTCCGCCTCTCTCAGCTTCACAGGCAACTCGGCATCCGGCTGAAGGTTGCAGTCGTGCACGGCGACCGAATGACCGCGCCCCTCCAGGACCGCCGCCATGTAGGCAAGCCCCAGGTTGATCGAATGCGCGGTGTCGAACGTAATCTGGTTCGGCTTGGGATATATCAAGACCACACGCGCCATGCGCATTCCCTTTCTGACCTATTTCCGGGCACACACCCGCAGCAGAGGTGCCCAGCCTCGAGAGAGTCGTCGCTGGCCGAAGATCCGGTTGCTCCAGGCGGAAAGCCCGAACCAGTGAAAGCTGAGTGTCGCTGCCATACCGGCGTCCTGAAACTGTCGCATGATCGTCTCGGAATCGACGCCATTTTCCCGGCATTCCGCCAACTGATAGGTATCGGCATCCAGGCCCATTTCCGTCGCCGTATACTTACGATCCGCGCCCCGCAGCCGACGATATCCACACAGCGGCAAGCGGAATCGACGGTAAAACGCCAGATCCATGTCGTGGTCCGACCAGAATCCACCGCCCCGTCTCAGAACACGCGACACCTCCCGTACCAGACCGCCGGCATCATAAAGATGGTGCAGCACCGCAAAGCAGGACACGACATCCACGGAATCACCGGCAAGGGGCAGCGCATCGACGTCCCCCGCGACCCGGTGGTCGACGCCGCTTCCCGCCGACGCCAGGATCCGGGGCGATAGATCCAGGGCAATGGTTCGCCTGAAAATGCCACGCGCCGAACGCGACACCAGGCCGCTACCACTCCCAAGATCCAGAAGCACGCCGTTTCCATGCCGGTCGGCCAACTCCCGCAGTCGTGCCCGGATCCAGAGCGAGAGTGTCTCATTCCTACGTCCGTCGATACCCTCATACCGACCCGCGACGGTGTCGTAGAGCCGGCGATTGGCCTTTTTAACGGCATGGATGGACGAAGACACAGAGGTATTCATGCCGCAACCCCACGCGGTGGGGCGATCAGGCCTTCGCGCCGATAATATCTCCAGGCCGACGCCAGGCTATCGGAGAAGTCGCGCCGCGCCTTCCAGGCCAACTCCGTTTCGGCAAGTCGACTCGAATAGTATTTGTAGGTAAACGTGTCCGCGATGATCTGCGGCGTGATCAAACGATGCCGCGTGAGACGCTGCATGAGCCATGCGGCACTGATCATCGGCAAACGCGCCGCCGACAGCAACGGAATCCTGCACGGTCGATGTCCGACCGCCAGCGCGATGCGGTCGATGATCTCGCCAAACTTCAAATTCAATCCGCCGAGGATATACCGCTTGCCGGACCGGCCCCACTCCGCCGCCGCTAGGATACCCTCCACCACATCGTCCACGTCGATGACGTTCGATCCACCCGGCGGCACCGGCAGAACACGACTATGGGCGACCTGTTGAATAAGCGTGCCGGAGTTCAACCGTTGATCACCCTCCCCAAAAACCGTCGTGGGATTGACGATCACCACATCCTGCCCCGAGGCCGCGGCGGCAAACGCATGCCGCTCGCAGACGCGTTTGCTGTCGAGGTACGGATTGCGTCGCTCCAACCGCATATCGAAAGGAGAAGCCTCGTCAAGAATACAGCCCGGATGCTCCGAAAGCCCCATCGTGCAGGCACTGCTCACGACGACACAACGCGCGACGCCGGCGCGCCGCGCCGCGCTGAGAATCCGACGAGTTCCTTCGCCGTTCACGGCCAGAAGCGTTTCCCGTAGATCCGAATCGAACGAGATGCAGGCGGCGAGATGATAGAGAATATCGTGGCCCCGCATCAGCTCGGCCAACCGGTCCTCCCGGTCCTCCAATCGCCCCAATAGGCGACTCGCATCGAGTGGGGCGGGAGTTGTTTCCGAACGCACGAGGAGGCTCGTCGAAACACCATCCGCAAGCAGATGCTTCGTCAGTCTGGATCCGATGAATCCGGTTCCGCCCGTTACAAATGCGCGCATGAGACACCCCCTGCATCCGCGTTATGAAACCGATTGAGACACAAATGACACTCACTTTAGGAACGACGCCGCGCCGGTCACCCGCGACTCCCGCCCCACGGGACAGCCGGCCTGCCATGAACACATTATCGGCTGAAGTGTCAGACAGGGATAAACCCAAGCCCCACTGTGTCGGCATTTCTTGCGCAGCTATTCCGGCACAAGGCGGCTGTTCAAGGACTCCCGGTAAAAACCAGAAGTCGAAGGGGGAGAATATTCGATACAACAGCACTTGAGGTATTACAGCAGGGTAGGGCCGATTGCGTTCGTATAGAGGAGCCGTCAAGACCGGACAGCTCGCATTCTATCCTCGACATCGACGCACTATAGAAAGTTCATTAGTGACACGTCGTAAAGTGATTACTGTGTTGGCTCTGCTTGTGCCTGCTGTCGTGGCAATGTCACTGGCTCTGGTGGCGACAAGTTCAAGCGTAGGCTTGAGCGCGGACTCCGTATGCTACATCAGCGCGGCACGGGAATTGGCAGCAGGCCATGGCCTGGTGATTCCATGGGGGTCGGTGCAGCCGATACCTTTGAATCTTTGGCCACCGTTGTTCCCGGCAGTGCTGGCTGGTCTCAATCTAGTGGGGTTGGATCCAGTCTGTTCTGCTCGATGGTTGAACAGTTTCGCCTTCGGAGCAACGGTCTTGCTGATCGGCGTATTTATCCGATCCGGAACGGGTTCCCTGTGGCTGGCAGTCTGCTGCGCGAGTCTTCTGACAACCAGCGGAAACATGCTCGGCACCCACGCGATGGCCTGGTCCGAACCGCTTTTCCTGTTGTGTGGGTTCAGCGGTCTCTTCTTGCTGGCACGCGACACGTCAAAGAATAAAAACTTGCGGTGGGTAGCAGCGGCCGGGCTGCTGGGGCTGGCCGCGCTGACCCGCTATGCAGGCGTGTCACTTGTCCTCGCCGGGACCGCAAGCCTGCTGTTCGGGAGCGGCAGGTTTCGAGATCGCGCTAGAAAGGCGGCATCCCTGGCAATCCTGGCAGCGATTCCATTGGCCGGTTGGATGATCTGGAATGTCACACAAGGTCGTTCCTCAACGACGCGAGTACTGGGTTGGCATCCGCATTTCTCACAGATTTTCTCGCATGCAAGCGGCGTGATCGGACAATTGCTCCTGCCTGCCAGGTTATTGAGCAGGACGACAGGTGTATTGGTGACATTGTTGGCGTCCGGTTGCGTCGTGGCACTCACGATACATGCCCGCCGCTCGAGTGATTTTGATGCTACCACACCACGCATGACCATGCGTGCGAAATCGTGCTGGCTGCTCGGCCTGGTCATCGCCTGCTACGCCACCTTCTACCTGGCGGCGGGCACGCTTTTCGATCCGGCGATTGATTTCAGAGACGTTCGTCACATGCTGCCCGTGCTCCTGGCGTGTTTCCTGCTTGCCGTGCTGGGGGGTTACACCATGTGGGAAGCGGCCGGACGCCGGCGATCCGTTGCCACAATGGTATTCGTGGGGTGCTGCGGCCTTCTGTTTGTACTGTCCCCCAGAATTGTCAACAAGAGTCTACAGTTGTCGAGGAACTCGGGGAGCGGGGGCGAGGGATTCCACGACAAAAAATGGCGTGCTTCACCAACCATTGCGGCGGTGCATGATTTACCCCGGAATGTCAAACTGTACAGCAATGCCCCCGATGCGATCTATATTCTGACCCATCGTAATTCTGTGAGGATGCCGCGCAAGGATGCCTGGAAACAGGCGAGTCAAAATGACCTCAAGGCATCGTTCGAGAGAATCAGACGAGATATCGAAAACGGCGCCCTGATCGTCTTTCTCAAACGGTTGGCATGGCGTGGCGAATCGCCGGATGCAGAAGACCTCAAGCAGTGCCTGCCGTTGCGTGCCGTCGTCGATACCCCGGACGGAACGATCTATGCTCTGGCCGACATTCCGGACTGATACCAATCAGCCTTCCACATCGATGTGTGCTCGCATTCTGCTGATGGTAGGGTGGCTGGTCTTCGTGACAGCCTCGATTCTGGGTGCGTTTGCCGAAGATGGCGGAAGCGCCGGGCCGATGCCGCTGGTCGACCTGAGCGTAATGACCGCTATAAAACTGGCCGGGCAGGCCGTTGTGATTGCGCTGCTACTGACGTTCCCCGGGTTGGCCCTGCTTCGCCGACTGAATGGCGGTTGCCTCCCACCATGGCCCAACGCACTCATGACAGGGCTTGCGAGCCTGCTCTCGTTGGTCCTGGTCTCTGCCACAACCCTGCTGCTGGTACACACTGTCGGTTGCGCGTGGGCGCCTCTCTTGTTCATGACCGGTGTAGTAGTCACGGCTTTTCTGAGCCGCCGCGCAGCGATCGAATTCGCTGCCCGATTACTTTCCAACAAGGGAAGGGGCGCAATCGTCATGCTCGCACTCGCCCCGATCATGTACCTCTCCCTCGCGGCCATGATGGCGGCGACGCCCTATCCAGCGATACACGATGAGGGTCTGCTCGACATGCCGGTCTTTTCCAGAGTGGCCGCGAACTTCGTCGAAGAGGGGGCCCTCGCGGAGGATTATTTTCATACCGAGTTGATCACCGGGAAACTTGAATATCCGGCCACCATGACGATCGTTCCCGTAACGGTGACGGCCGCCTGTTTCTGGCTGTTCGGGCAAAATGCGCATTCATTCTTCGTCATCCACCTGTTCCTGGGAATGCTGATGTTGGCAGTGGCGGCCTCCATCGCACTGCGTGACACTCGAACCGACACTCCAGGCAGAATGGCGGTGTTCCTGCTGCTGGCGGCCGTGCCGGCGATCTACTTCCCCGTCGCCATGGGTTCCAATGGAACCCTCCTGGCCCTGGCCGCGCTCGTGCTCGTGGGGCTGTCACAACAAGATAAAGACAGCCGGGCGCTTCGCACAACCGGCGTACTTTTGGTGTTGATAGCACTGCCGATCATGCGACCGGAAGGGCTGCTCCTGGGGGCGGCGATGATTGTTTTCTGGTTGGGCCGCGCCCTGTTGGGGGTGCGTCCACGCTTTCAGGGAGTGGCCTTGCTCGCCATGGCCGGCATTCTGGCGTTTGTCGGATACTGCTGGGTGCTGAATCGCTTCCCGAAGGCGGGACGGCATTCGAGTCTGCTCACGCAACGCTATGACCCGGCCAGTGGACAGTTTCGATCGACCCAGATTCCGTGGTACGAACGGAATTGCAATCGCGCCGATGCCCTCCTGTCAGGAGCACCGAGAAAGGTGTTTGTGAACGCCTCGTTGGGAGAGGAGGTTCTCTCCCATCCGATTGCCTACGCGAGACGAGTGGCCCAACACGCGCGGGCCTCGCTCTACGCCACCGGTCTGGATCTCTCCAGGCATCAACCCGGTGGTATGGCGCTGCTGATCCCATTGATCGGAATTGCCATGTGCCGGCGAGAGCATGGGGTCTTCGTCGCCGCAATGATGGGTTACCTGATTCTCTTGGCGATGGTCAATGAGGCCGCCGGCGCACGGCACAGGTTGTGCGTAGTAGCCGTACTCGCCACCTTGGCCATAAGAACCGGAGCACTGTGGCTACAGTCGTTCACGATGTCGACGCCCCGGGTTCGTCTTGCATTGATCACAGCATGCCTGATCGTCGCGCCCCTGTTGGCGCTGAACACCAGGAAGGTCTATTGGAACCGCCTCACGCGGGAGAATCACCTCTACACACCCATCGTGAATGATCTTTTTCGTCTCGATGACCACCCACGCTCGATCGCCACCAACTATCCCTACCTGATTTCCTGCCTGACCGGTGCCTGGAGCGTGGGCGATCCACGGCTGATTGAAAATCTGGACGGTCTGGTCAAACGATACAGTCCCGAGTGGATCTTGATCGACAATGGCCCGATGGGGAAAAGCTACGACGCCTATCAAGCTCGGGCCCACCCGCTGACGGATTATACCGTCGCCATCCATAATCAGACGCGAGGCTACATGCTGCTTCGAAGGGGAGACCGATTCCCAATCGGTCCAGTGAGTGGCATTCTCCATTCCCAGGTGCCATGACAGTGGCGACCTTACCCATTCAAAACGGACCCCGGAAGGAGCCAGAGCGTTGGGTGGCATGCCCAAGCCTCAAGACGCGGGGCTGACTCCGTAAAGGATCACCCGAAAGCACGTGCCTGTCCGTTGGTTCGCCCCGGCAGGGACGAAGGAGGAGTGGGTGCCCTTGAATGACCGAACAAGACAG
>JBHHUV010000080.1:0-9446 GCA_046754005.1 Phycisphaerae bacterium
AAGGTCAAGCGTTTCGAACTCCTGGCGAAGGCACTGAGACCACTCCCGGACAAGTGGCACGGGTTGGCCGACAAGGAAGTGCGCTATCGCCAGCGCTACGTGGACTTGATCGTCAATCCGAGTGTGCGCAGCGTCTGTCTGCCGGCAATCGAGGGGGTTGTCGATACGATGATCCGTTTCATAAGTCCACGTCCTCATAGGGGGCGGTTCGTTTCGCCCGCAGCCGCTCGATCAGCACGGACAGGAGTAACAATCCCATTCCGCCCAACAGACCCGCGACGGCCACTTTGATCAGGGCATCGGTCGTCTCATCGGTAGCGAATTCGTAGGCCGCATAGCCGGCCAGCACAATCGTCCCGCCGATGCCGAACAGCCATCCAAGGCCGCGACTCGTTTTCAGGATGGGTACACTCATCATTCTGCTCCACTGTGCGTCCGACGGTTCGGGCCATGGATCGGCACCGAGGGCCGTATGGATCCGCTCCAATTCCGATAGTGTCTTGCGACATCGATCACATCGATCGACGTGGACCTCCACGCGCTGGCGATCCTGCTGCGGAAGCTCGCCATCCAGATAGGCGCTGAGCTTCTCCTCGATGGGCCGGCAGTCTTCCATGGCTTCACATGACATCTTTCAACCGATCCCGCAGGTTCATCCGTGCCCGATGCAATCGAGACATCACGGTGCCCTGGGAGATCGCCAATACCTGCGCGATCTGGGCGTAGGTGAGATTCTGCTCCTTACGAAGCAACAGGATCTCCCGATGCGACGGATCGAGATTGTCCAATTCCCGGGCCAGCCGGTTTCGAAACTCGTCACGCTCCGCGATCCGGTCCGGCCGATTATCTCGAGGGGCGACCCCGCCGTCCGGTTCGATCGATGCATGCCGCCGCAGCCGCCGTTTGCGCTGCGTGTCGATGCAACGGTTACGCAGCACCCGGAAGAACCATGCAGTCGGTTCGTTTTGTAGGGACCGGCGTTTGGACCAGAGGATCCCGAGGCTCTCCTGCACGGTGTCGGCCGCATCGTCGGCGTTGCCCAACATGCGAACCGCGTATGCGAAGCCTTTACGCCCCAGACTCTCCATCGCCGTTTCCAGGTCAGATTCGGGAACCACACGCGTGTTATAACCCTCTCATCACTTGCCACGCCAATCATGCGCCGCGGCGTCATGACAGGTACGAAGCGATCCCTCGAATATTCCCGATCCGGATCGATATCCCCTCAGATTCAGCCGGCGGGTAGGCCCGCTAGGTCCGGATAATCATCCAGGCCAAAAATGAGGGGGAATTGAGTAGTCCGGTAAGTAAGGGTGGAAGCCATTCAGGACGATGTTATAGGCGACGGAATGTAAGCGGCTTTGTCGCGGCATCGTCCGCGTGGCCGAACCGGAGCGATCTCGATGGAGATCAGGTTCATCGAATCCACAGTCACAGCAAGGGAATGCACTCATGGATTCTCGTACTCAATATGAATCGGCCATGGATGATCATCAACGAGTACAAAGCCGAGTTGATCTCTCCAAGCCATCGTACCCGACCTCGAACATCCGCGGACAGGACGGCCATCGCCTCGACAACGTCATCAAGGAACGTGAACGCCTGAAGGCCTATCACGCCCGGATCTGCCGGGAAGCCGAGGAACTGGTCGAACAGATGCGATCTCAGGATCGCCGGCTCACCGAGGGTCGCGCCGAATCCATGCTCCAAGATCAGCGGCTCACCTCCCAATTCGAAGAGGTTGCCAAGCAGCGGCGGGAGACACAGGCCTGGTCCCGATCCCTTCAACAGCGTGAAGTGGAACTCGAAAAGGCGAAGGGAGAGATCGACAAGATCCTGAGCCGCATGGAGGCGGACTATCAATCTCGCATCGAGTGCGCGGAGGCCCGGCTGCAATCGCGCCGTTCGGTGTTGGAGGCGGACTATGCGTCACGAATTGAAGCCATGGAGGCAACCCGGCGCGATGAGTCCAAGGCACTGAAAGAGCAATATGAGCAGGCGGTCAAGGCCCAGGCGAAACGGTTTGAATTAGAGGAGAAACACAGGCGATCCGATCAAGTTGCCGTTCAGGATCGACTGCGCGTCAATGAAGAATTGCTGTCTCGGGATCGCGCGGCATTGGAACAATCGAAGCAAGAGTGGAACCGAGAGGTGGAATCCCTCAAGGCCTCCATCGAGACTGAGATGGAATCGCGTCGTTCGAAGATTGAGGCAGACTACGCCGCTCGAATCGAAGCCCTGGAAGTTACTCGGCGCGATGAGTCCCGGGAGATGAAAGATCATTATGAGCAGGCGATCAGTGCCCAGGCGAAACGGTTTGAGTTGGAGGAAAAACGAAGGCAGTCCGAACAAACCGCCGTCCTGGAACGCCTGCAGGCCAATGAAGAGTTGCTCTCGCAAGATCGAGCGGCATTCGAGCAATCCAAGCGAGATTGGAACCTCGAGATTGAATCCATCAAGGCAACCACGAAGGCCGAGAGGGAATCGCGAGACAAGGCCGCCGAATCCGAAATCCGGGCGCGACTTGAAACCGTGAATCAAGAACTGGAGACGCGAAAGTCCGCCCTCGATGCGGAGATAGCCACTCGTCGAAAAGAGATCGAACAGGAACGGGAACGGATGAGAGGTGAGCTGGACACGCTCGATCAGTCGCTAAAAAACCGCGAAACCGAACTCGATGAGACCCTGTGTCAGGAACGGGAAAAACTCCGGCAAGAGGCTGATCGATTGGCGGACCGTCAGTCTCTACTTGAAGATCTGGAAAAAGATCTCTCAATCCGCGAGGCAAGCCTGTCCCGTGATTCCGCGATCCTCGAGGAGTCGAAGCGGAAGTGGGAGCGCGAGGCTCAATCCCGCAGGGAGGCCACGGAATCTGAGATCCAATCCCGGTTGTCGGCGACGGATGAGGAAATCAGCCGACGCTTATCCAAACATGAATCGCAGTGTGCCGCACGTGAAAAGGAAATCGCACAACAGCAGGAACAGATAGAAATCAGGCGGAAGCAGTCCGAAGCGGAGTTCGAGGCTCGGGAGGCCAAAATCGTCGAGACCCATCGACAGGCAATCGAGCAGATCGAGGAGCAGACCGCCCAACTGAACAAACGCCGATCGACTCAGGAGGCCTTCGAAAAGGATCTGACCGGTCGGGAGCAGGCGCTTACCCGCGCGAATGAGGCGCTCCAAGGCTCGAAGCAACAATGGCAGCAGGAGGCCCGGTTGCTTCAGCAATCCGCGGATGAGGAGATCGAGAAACGCCGCTCGGCCCTGGCCTCGCAACAGAAAGAAATCGCAAAACAGCGGCGGCGGTTGCTCGAAAAGCTGGCCCGGCTCCGTTCTCGACTGAACAGACGAGAAGCCGCGCTCACTGCATCCAGTCACGCTGAATCGGAGAAGATACGCGAAGAGACCGAACGGTTGGCGGATCGTGAAATCGAACTGAACAAACTGGAACATCAGCTCTCCGAACGGGAGGTACGCACCACACAGGCAGATCAGGCGCTCGAGACCGCACGTGAAGCATTGGATAAGGAGACGGAATCGCGCCGGCAGGCGGTCGAGTCCGAGATTTGTTCCCGGCTGGAATCGGTCGAACGGGAGATTCAGGAGCAACGAAAGGCGTGCGAGGCCGATCTAGAGGCACAACGTGCGGACCTCGCCCGAGAGCGAAAAGAGCAGGAAGCAGCCCTGACAAGGCAGGCGTCCGAACAATCGGCCGCCCGCGAAAAAGAAGACGTGTTGTGGGCGGCACGATCAAAGCAACTCGATGAAAGGGAATCGGCACTCAACAGCAAGAGAGACGCGCTTAGCGAACTCGAAACGAAGCTGACCGCGGCGCGGCGTATCTTTGAGGAAGAACAGCGGGAGCAGGAGAGGAAGTTTCTGGCGCGAAAACAGACGGCCATCGACAATGTGCGATCGAAGCAGGCCGAGCTGGAAGGCCAAATCAAACAGGAACGCCAGGCACTGACCGAGGAGCGAGACTGCCTGTACCAGACACTGAAGTCGGAGGCGGATCAGGCCGCTGCAACGCGTATTGAGAATCGCGAACGGGAGCTTAATCAATGGGCGTCGGAACTTGCGGATGGGAAGCGGGAACTGAGCCGGAAGGAGTCTGAACGGGATAAGGTGGCGAAGGCCCGTGAGGAATCGTTGAGTGCGCGTGAATCCGACTTCGAGCACCGAAAACAGGCGGCGGTCACGGATCTCCAAGCCCGGCAGTCCGAACTGATGTCGGAGATCGAATCGCAGCGAGAGGCGTTGAACCGGCAACAACTCGAAATGGAGAAACGCATCGCTCGTATGAAGGAACAGCAGCAGGCGATGAAAGATCGGGACGGTACCGCCCAAAAGCAGGCCGCCAGGGAATTGCAGGCACGGGAGCGCGAGCTCGTCGCCCGCGAATCGGCGTTGGCCAGGCGTGATAAATCGCTTCAAGACCGCGAGGAGACGCTGGATCGAACCCGTACGATCTTCGAACAGGAATGCCAAAAACGAGAGGCGGAACTTCTGTCTCGCGAGGAGGCATACCAGAGCGGGATCCGAGCCGACACCGACGCGGTCGAGGCCGGTCTCCATGCCCGGATCGCCGAACTGGAGGCCGTCGTCTCCACTCATTGCCAGACTGTCAAGAAGGCCGAGGATGAGGCTCGAGTGAAATACGAAGCTCGGTTGGCGGAGGAGCAGTCGAAGCGAGAATCCGAGATCGATCAGGTTCGATCACTCCTCAATAAGCGAGAGTCTGCCGTTCGCGAACAATCCCAAGCTTTGTCGGATGCCGTCCAGGCGATCGACGAGCGTGAGGTCGGTCTGGAGGCGTGTGCCCGCCGCCTGGGCGAGTGGGAGATGCGTCTATTCAAGCTGCAAGCCCGTGTTTCAGACCAATTGGATCAACCCGTTGAAAGTCCCGATCCATCGCGTGTTTTGCAAGTCAGCGATCCATCAAAACAGGGGGGTGAAATGGATGGAGCTGCCCTGAAAAATCAGGCCGAACGGCTCAAAACACTGATGCAGGATGCAGACAGGGATATGCGAGAAATGGCGACTCTCAGCCCTCATACGGGTCTGAGAATGGGCAAGTCGCCGCCCGTCGGATCGGCCGGGGCAAAACCGAGGGGTAAAGCCTCAACCAAGCGGGGTCGCGCCATGAGAGCCAAGTCGGGGGTGTCGAAGAAAAAGGGGAGTGTTCGAAGGTCGGGTCGATCGCGATGATTCGAGTCGGGTGAAACTGCCCACCTGTTTGTTTGGTAATCGGCTAGCCCGCATTTCTCACCAGACATTGGATGCGGTGCCGCTTCTATCAGAGCCGCGACCGTGAGGGAGCGGTCAGCGCACGCGCTCCCAGCACACCTGGATCATGACACTCTGTCGGCAGAATGACGACTGATCAATCGCTGTTAGTCGTTACCCTACCACTCCCTTACGGTCGCGGCTCTGATCAAACTGTGAGAAATGCGCACTAGAGAAATGGACCCTCCTATCCAGGTGTGTTGATGCACCAGGACCGCCTCAGCCCATGCGGCCATTTGTATAGGCGGCGGTGATCGCTTCGGCGGGAGACTCGAACACCTGAGTGGCGGTTCCCTGTTCAATCAGGCGACCCGATCCTTCCTTGATCCAGAACATCGCCGCAAAGTCGGCAATCCGCCGCGCCTGGGCGAGATTGTGCGTCACCACCAGAACGGTGAAGCGATGACGCAGGCGGCCGATCAGATCCTCCACCACCCCGCTGGAGATGGGGTCCAGGGAACTGCACGGCTCGTCCATCAGCAGGACATCCGGGCTCAGCGCGATGGCCCTGGCGATACACAATCTTTGTTGCTGACCGCCCGATAGCGACAGGGCCGGCGCGTCCATCCGATCCTTCACTTCCTCCCACAGGCCGACCTGTTTCAGCACCGTTTCACGCACTTGTTCCAACTGCCCACGTTTGCGTACGCCGTGTTCGCGGAGCGGCAAGTCTAGATTTTTGCGGACGGAAAGGGGGAACGGATTCGGCTTCTGAAAGATCATCCCCACGCGTTGACGAAGTGCCCGAACATCGGTGGCGGGGGCGCGGACATCGAGCGAATCGATCATGATCCGTCCACTCACGCGGCAGCCGGGAATCAGGTCGGTCAGTCGGTTGAGGCATTGGAGGAAGCTGGTCTTGCCGCATCCGGAAGGGCCGATCAGGGCGGAGACACAGCCTCGGTTGATGGTGAGTGTGATGTCTTCGAAGGCCGGTTTTCGGCCATAGTAAAGCGACAGCCCGTCGACCTTGATCAGGGGTTCGGGTACGCAGCAGGGGGGGCCGGCCTGCAACGGACCGAGGGTAAATGCGGTGGCGTCGACAGGATCGGCAGGCGCCTCTCCACAGCGGCAATCGGATGTCGGTTTTTCTGGACTTGGATTCATACGGTGATGATTCTCCTGTTCAACCAGCGATCGGAGATCCATGATGCCATGCCGTTGATCATCAGGAGCATCGCAATGAGCACCAGGGCCGACGAATAGGCATTCCCATCGCCTCCCGGCACGTTCATGGACAGGTCGAAGACATGAATCGACAATGACCTTCCGGAATCCATCAACGACCGGGGCATGCGATCTACATAGCCGCTCGTAAATATGAGGGCCGCCGTCTCGGCGAGGGCGCGTCCAACGCCGAGCACCATTCCGACCAACAGCCCCGGCGCCGCCGCCGGCAGGAGCAGATGAATCAACGACGTGCTGCGTGACATCCCCAGCGCCGCGGCCCCGTAGCGGTATTCATCGGGAACGGAGCGAAAACCCTCTTCCGTCGACCGGATCAGAATGGGCAACACCATGCACGCCAGGGTGAGGCCCCCGGAGAGGATCGAGAACCCCATGCCGAGAGTGACGCTGAAGAACGCGTTGCCGAACAGACCGAAGACGATCGACGGAACGCCGGCGAGCACGTCAAGACTGCGTCGGACCAGCCGGCCAAACAGATTGTCCGAGGTCGTGAACTCCGCCAGCAACACGGCGGCGCCGACGCCCACGGGCAGTGCCACGACCATGCACACTCCGAGGATAAGAACGGTTGAGACAATGATCGGCAGAATGCCCCCCAACCGACCGGCATTACGGGGTGCCTCAGTCAGAAAGACCCAGGAAATCCTCCCGATGCCGTGCCAGACAATGTCTCCGAGCAGCCAGAAAAACAGACCCGCTATCAGCAGGGCCATTGTCCAGACGATCGCCGACGCCAGGGCATCTTTCACCCGCCCTCCCCTCGGGCTAAGAGTTGCAATCAGTGTCTCAGCCATGGACGCGCCCCTTGCTGAGGAACTCGGTTGCGGTGACCAGCAGGACGATGAGTCCCAGCAGGACCAGACCGCTGACAAACAGCGCCGATCGGTGATCCCCCATCGCATAGGCCATCTCCAGGGCGATATTGGAGGTGAGCGTGCGGATTGGATCGAAGAGGCTGCCGGGCGTCTGAACCACATTGCCGCAGACCATGAGGACGGCCATCGTCTCGCCGATAGCGCGGCCGGTGCCGAGGATGATACCGGTCAACAGACCGGACTTTGCGGCAGGAAACGCAACACCCCGGATGGTGCCCCAGCGTGACAGGCCGAGGGCGGTCGCGCCGCGCAGGAACTGCGGGGACACGTTGGCGAGCGAGGCGTCCGCGATCAGGGCGATTGTCGGCAGGATCATCAGCGTGAGAATGATGATGCCGGCCAGGAGGCTCGGTCCAGGCGGCTGCCATTGGCGGATCAGCGGTACCAGTACCACCAAACCCCAGAAGCCGTACACCACCGAAGGAATGCCCGCCAATAGTTCGATCAACCTGCGGTACGCTCGGGCAATCGCCCGCGGTGCATAGTAGTGGCAGAACACGGCCGATCCGATTCCCAAAGGAGATGCCAGCAGGACCGATCCGCACATGGCAAGCAGGGTTCCCCATAACATTGGAGTCAGGTTGTATGCCCCCTGTGACGCGTCTCCCGCCGGGTGCCAGGAAACATCGGTGAAGAACCGCACGATGCCCACATGGCGAAGCGCGGGCATGGACTCAATCACCAGAAATAGGGCGATCAATACGACGATCATGCCAGCCAGTGCCGCGCAGCTTCGCAGAATCCAGATCAGCAGAAGATCATTTTTCCAACGGGACAAAGTATTGTTCCTTGATGATGTCGTGAACCTGCGCGGAGCGGGCGAAATCGATGAACTCCTTGGCGAGACCGGTCGGGTTGTTTCGGGTCACGAGATTGAGCGGGCGGGAGAGTGGATAGGTGGTGTTTCTGACGCTGTCGATCGACGCGGCGACTCCCTGCATGGGCAACAGCTTGATAGGAACCCCTTTTGTCGCATCGTATTCGGCTGTGCCGATGGAGACGTAGCCGATGGCGTTCGGATTTCCGGAGACGGTTTTGATGCCCTGTTCGTTGTCTCCGATGACTACGTCCGGATGGATTTGGGAGTTCTTGAGGGAGAAGTAGTGCAGGAACAGTTCAAGTGTGGAGCGCCCCTCGGCCTTGTTCACCACGGTGATGGGCGCATCGGTGCCGGAGACCTGCTTCCAGTTCTGAATGCCACCGGTATAGATGGCGATTACCTGTTCCCTGCTGAGCGATAGGATCGGGTTATCCCGATGCACGATGACGCAGATTCCGTCGCGGGCGATGGTGTGGGGGTGGAGATCCTGTTCCGCATCCTTGAGTGCTCGGGACACCATGCCGATATCGGCCAGACCGCTGCGGGCGTCGGCGATGCCGCGAGAAGAGCCGCCCGTCTGGACGTTGACCCGCACACCGGGGTGGAGCGATTCGAATCGTTTGCCGATTTCGGCAGCCAAGGGTGCGACGGTACTCGAACCGGTGAGGACCAGCTTGCCGCCGGCGCTTTCCGAATCTGAGCATGAGGGGAGGAATACCGTGGCGAGCAGTGAGAGCATGGCCATTCGCGCCGGAATGTTTTTCATGTGTTTTCTCCATCGATGGACTTTTCATTTGAATGAGATCATGCAGCAGCCGAGGTTGATGGCCATGCCGGAACGGATGTCTTCTACACCCGGTGCCAGCGAGTAGAGCACCGCTTTGCCGTCCCGTTGCGTGATCACCAGACCCGCCTCGCGGAGAACCTTGAGGTGGTGCGAAAGCAAGGTCTGCTCGATCCCGAGCGAGGCGTTGATTTCCGCCACGCGCTTGGGGCGTTTCATGAGTTGACGAAGCACCGAAAGCCGGGTCTCGTCCGCCAAAACCTTCAACAGCCCGGCACATGAGTACTTTGACTTATTCCTGCCAGCCATACTTGTGTGTCCTCGATGGCGGTTGACGTCGGCGACGGTACCCTGAGAAGAGCGTCGCCATGTGGGTGTCCTTCGCTCGAAACCTCTGCGATGAGTCACAACAGGTTTTTAACCCCGTTGATTCCGATCGGGGTGCATGACAGTTCAGGCGGGATCTTGGTGCGGCGGTCCGGCGTCATCCTTC
>JBHHUV010000081.1:0-9442 GCA_046754005.1 Phycisphaerae bacterium
GGTACGGCATCATCGCCGCTTGCCCTACTCAAGATGTTGTCGGATTGATCCGATCGGTTCGACATGAATCGCTGAATGGAAGTCCGAGGCATCGACCCTCAGGCTTCGAGAATGTCTGATAGCAGACAGTCAGGCTCACACCCCCGCGAGGTCATCCGGGGACCTCTGGTGTGTGCCGAAATCCTCACTTTCGGTATTATCCCACCCACTCCATGCGGGAGGGGAATTCACAGAGGGGGGATGTTAGTATCCGACCCGCGTGAATGGAAGAGCAAATCTTCCCTTTGCATGGAAATATCGGAAATCCTGTGCGGAATGCCCTTGAAATTGAACCATCCGCCTCAGTGAAAAGACTGAAATGGACAGGTCGAACATTAACCAGCGAGCTGCCAGCATCAGGAGACGACATTAATCACATGACGATCCAACTCTCCGGACCCGACATCACACAAGCCGAAATCGACGCTGTCGCAACTGTATTGAGAAGCGGCCGTTTATCCCTGGGTCCCGCAATCGAGACTTTCGAGCAGGCATTGGCAGAGTATGTGGGTGTCCAACACGGAATCGCCGTCTCCAGCGGGACCGCCGGGCTTCATCTGCTAATTCGAGCCATGGAGATCGGATCGGGCGATGAGGTCATCAGCACGCCGTTTTCCTTCATCGCCTCGTCGAACTGCATCTTGTTCGAGCAGGCCAAACCCGTCCTGGTCGATATCGATCCCCACACCTGGAACATCGATCCCGCCGGAATCGAGGCCGCGGTTACCCCCCGAACTCGTGCGATCATCCCGGTTGACGTCTTCGGAGAAGTGGCCGACATGGCCGCCATCGAGGCGATTGCTCGCCGGCACAATCTGCGGATCATCGAGGATTCATGCGAGGGCCTCGGAAGCCGATACCAGGGCCGGATGGCAGGAAGTTTCGGTGATGCCGGTGTTTTCGGCTTTTATCCCAACAAGCAGATCACCACCGGCGAGGGGGGTATGATCACCACGAACAACGACGACATTGCCCGCCTGTGCCGCTCCATGCGCAACCAGGGCCGCGATACGGGCATGGGCTGGCTCTCGCACGAACGGCTTGGCTACAACTACCGGCTTAGCGACATCGCCGCCGCAATCGGCGCGGTTCAGATGAGCCGAATCGACGAGATTCTTTCGAAACGCCAGTGCGTGGCCGGATGGTATCGTGACCGGCTTGCGGACGAACCCCGTCTGACGCTCCAGAAGGGGTGTGAGGCATGCGATCGGAGCTGGTTTGTCTTTGTGGTCAAGTTGGCCAGCGACTTCACAGAAGAGGATCGAGCCGATCGGATCGCCCGACTCCGTGAACGCGGCATCGGGTGCAGCAACTACTTCGCCCCGATCCACCTCCAGCCGTTTTACCAGGAACAATTCGGCTACGAACCGGGTGATTTCCCCGTGTGTGAGGGCGTCGCGGCGCGCACGATCGCACTACCGTTCCACAACGGGTTATCCGAATCAGATGTGGACAAAGTCTGTCAAACGCTACGATCCATCCTGTAATCCGAAAACCGGCCGATCCAAGATCGCCCCCCGTGAGGGTCGATTGCAAAACCCGTTTTCCCATACTGTGGCTGAGTTGGAATACTCCCGATTTTCCCAGCGTATAGAGCCCAATATGGGACGTTTGAGAGAATCACGCAACGAATCGTTGGCTATCTCGTACAGAGCTTATGAACAAATGAACGCTCCTATGCGATTTATTGGAACGAGATCGGCCACTCAGACCGGGTTGTGGGTGTTGGCGGTCTGGCTTCTCGGATCGAATCCCGGTCTGCTCCACGCCGGAGATGTGCTTCGGAAAGTGCCAGCCGACGTGGCGGGTGTCATCCGCATTCACAATCTCAAGGAAATCAACGACCGACTGGGTGGCTTCATCCGGCAATTCCAACCCAAGTACGACGGTTATGACCCTGATGAGTTCGAGGTCACGATCGGTCAGACTCCCGGCACGGTCGACACCACCCGTGAAATCCACATCATCTTTCTGAGAAGTGAATCCGTCCCCACGTTTCTGATGTCCGATAGCATGGTAGACGCCCGAAAGCCCTACCCGGTCATCGCCTTCCATCCCAAACCAACCTCGGACTTGTCGAAGTCGGCGGGCGAAGGGGGCTCGCGCATCCGACGTCGCCAAGGCCCGTTTGGGAGTTACTACCTGCTGGTGCACGACGGCGTGGCCTTCGTCTGCAACAAGAAAAAGCCATTAAGGGATATCCTCCAGGTTCAACCGGAAGCCAGCCTGGCCACCTCATTGTGTGAAGACGAGAAATCCATCTTCGCCCACAACGATCTGGCGGTCCACATCCCCCTCTCCCGCTGGCGAGAGTCGATCAAAACCTACACGCTGCTGCTGACCAATATCATCCGATTCGGGATCGCCGCCCAGATCGATCCTCAACAGATGGACAAAACCCAGGCTGTCATGGACTGGTTGATTAACGGTGTGCGCGAGGGCATGGACCAGATGCAATCCTTCACGATTGCCCTGAACTTCGACGGCGAGACGTTCCGTGTGGATCACTATCACACGTTTGAATCGAACGGGTGGGTGTCGGGCTATCTGAACAAGATCACTCGATCTGATATCGATCTCTGGTCGGGGTTCCCCGATCAGCCCTTCCTGTTGCTCGGCTCGATCAACTGGCGCTGCCCGGCGGAGAATTCTTTCACCTGCCGGATGACCCGGATGCTGATGAACACCGATTCCATCCGGAAATCGATCTCCCCTGCCAAGCGAGAAAAACTGCTGGATTATATGGATGGCTATATTTCGAAGATCAAGTGCAACGAGTTCATGCTCACCTCACCCCCTGGGAAAAGCCACCCGATCAGGGTTCTGGGCCTGATCTGCGCGGAGGATGCCTCCTCGTTCATGAAGGAGTACAGCTACATCCAGAAGCAATCCAGCAAATTGATCACCGCGTTCATGCCTGGCTGTTCGTCGCTGGGCATGAAGATCAAGAAAACCTCCCAGGACGGAATCCCCTGCATGGAAATGAAATTAACGGGTGGGGATATGTCCGATGTCATGTGCCAGCAAATTGCCCTGGTCTATGGAGCCGATGCCCGGGTTCAGCAGGCTGCCATCAGCAATCACCAAGTTGCTTACGTCATGGGTGAGCCTCCGTTCAACGTGACCTGCCTGAGTAATACATTCAAATCAGGAAAGCACATCGGGAAGAACCCGGCCATCCGGCGAATCGAACGCCGTCTGTGCAAAAAGCCCAATATCATCGTAATCGGCGACGTGTCCGGACTGATGGGATCGTTTATACCGATGCAGCGCGCCGCGATCGGCTGGACCGCAGCAAAGGGGCAAACCGTCATTGGGGAGGCTTCCCAATCGGAGATTCATCTTGCAAAAAGCGCCCTGTTCGGATGGTCCTGTCGTGTACGACCGAATGCACTTCAGGGCCGATGGGTGATGTCGGCCTCTGATATGCGCGAAGTCATCCAACAGACGAATACACTATTCGAGCATACGGAGACATCGTACGATCACGAGACGAATGGAGAAGCCAAACCGGACGACTGATTTCACAATCCTGCCTCCGGGATCCATCCCCCGTATTCCTGCGTTTTCGCCCCGGATCCTCTCTTGACGGCGATGGGAATCCGCCGGACGATTGCGGCGCGCAGACCCCAGAGAAACCCGTATCGTAGCAACCGATCAAACTGAAACCCATATGGACATCCGTTAGGGAGCCAAAACATGATGCAACGCATGAAACTGATTTCACTGTCGCTCGTTGCGGCAATCTGTACCACCTTGTTGACCCCGCAGATCACCCGCGCCGCCGATCCCAAAGATATCCTCACCCTGGTCCCGGATGATGCAATGGGCTTCGTCATCCTCCGATCATTGAGCACTGTGGATCAGAAGATGGCCCTCCTGAAGCAAACCCTGGACCTCCCCATCCCTCCGCAGGCAACACCGATTGTGCTCGGTCAGCTTTTCGGTGCCAAACCCGTGGCACCTGATATCGACGGAGCCGGTCCCATCGGGATGATCTTGCTTGATATCCAGAAGTACGGCGCAGGCGGTATGGATAGTGCCATCGTCCTGGTCTTCCCCACTAAAAATCCGAAGGCCCTCCTGAAAACCCTTGATGCCGGTGATCCAGAAGATGGGCTTTATGCCTGCAGCCTGCAGGGTCAGGCCCTCAGCGCCGCGATTCGCGACAAGTTCGTCATTTTCGGGAAAAGCCCCGAAGGTTTGAAGGCCGTCGCCAAATCCGAAAAAAGGTCGGGAGGCGTACTTGTCGAGGCCCGTCGTTCCGTGCTGGACAAGAGCGATGTATTCGTCAGCGTATCGATTCGCGGCATCCCCGCCATGTACAAGGAGATGTTGATGGGCCTCGTCCGCATGGCGACGGCCCCAACCGATCCGGAAGGGAAGACCGCCAAACAACTGGAAAAGATCCTTGCCGAACTGGATGCGATTGAAATCGGCGCCGGTCTGACTCAGAAAGGCTTCACGCTTCGGTACCTCGTCGTTCCCAAGAAGGATTCCGATTTGGAAAGCCTGCTCAAAGACACGAAAACGACGGATCAATCACTTCTGACGGTCTTGCCGAAAGAGAAGTTTCTCTTTGCGATCGGCACGACGGGCGGCTACAGTGAACATGCCGCCAAGTTCGGTGATCAGAACATTCTCTCCTCGATATTCTCGGCCACCCACGCCGAGGGAGTGGACGAGGCGGCCGTCAAGACGATCGACGAAGAGACGTTGAAACTCATCAAGGCACTCGGTCCCACGGCCATGAGTATCAGCGCCCTACCCGGCGGTTCCCACGGCATGTTCGGTTTCACCGCGGTTGTCGAAACGAGCGATCCGAAGGCCTTTCTCGGTGGATGTCGTAAGATCTATAAAACCCTCTGGACGCTTTCCGACGACGAGGATTTCGAGGAAATCAAGGACCACTTCATCCACAAGGAAGATGCCGAGACGATTGCGGGCAACAAGACCGACACCCTCACCGTGAATATCAAGGGCTTCGCGGATATCCTGGAAATGGAGGAGGAGGATCTCAATGTAGTCGAGCAGGTTGTCGGCAAGGACGTCGTCTTTCGCTTCGGCGCCGTCGGTGACAAGCATTTCGTCATTGCCTTCGGTGGGGGCAAGGCACGATTCGAGAAGATCTGCAAGGCGGTCACCTCGGGAACCGACGGCTCGCTCGCCCAGGACAAGGGCATCGGCGCCCTGTCCAAACAGTTGCCCAGCCCTCGTTCCTCAGAAATCTACCTCGCCCTCGACAACATCCTTCAGGCGGTGAAATCACTCATGAAGATCACGGGAGACGAGAATGGCATTCCCTTCGATCCGCCGACCGTCAACGCCCCGCTTGCCTTGAGCGGAGCGCAGGTGGGAAGTATCCAACGAGGGGATTTCGTCGTGCCTATGAAGTTGATCACCGCCGTCAAGAAGCTGATCGATCAGCAGATGAAGGCGGAGATGGCCGCTTTCGACGAAGATGATGGGGATGCGGACGAAGATCACGGCAACAAAGAAGATGACGACGACAAAGATCACCACGACGACGATGATGACGACGGCTAGTTCAGGGACGCGTTTGAATTTGTAGTTGATCGGAATGAGTTTTGGCGCCCCCGGTAGTATCGCCCTTTCAGGGCTGGAGGTAGGTGATCGTGCTGAACCCTGGGCGGCGCTTCGCTCTGCTTTGGGCTGACATGTTGCGCCCCTTCGGGGCAAAAGAGGCATGCGATTCTTCGGGGCTACCCGTATGTTCAGGAGTGGTGATGCGCTAGTGCTCTGTAACAGGTCGATCGTTGGCTTGTGGGTGGAATGGTCTGGTAAAAACTGGATGTGGTTTATTCATTTGGCCCACGGCCCAACAACTGCGTTTTTAGACCGTGCCACTCATCGAACCCTCTGCGAAGGGCTACATTGTGCAATTGTCACGCCGGGTGCCTTATGAAGCTCTATACCGCTCAGGGAGACGACGGAACCACCCGCCTGTTTAACGGTGCCCGCGTTGGCAAGGACGATCTGCGGGTCGATGGCTATGGAACGATCGATGAATTAAACGCCTACCTTGGCATCGCCGCGAGCCTCACGCGGTCGAACATGGACAACGCCTGTTACAATCTTCTCCATGGCCGAATCGTTTTTGTCCAGGCGGAACTGTTCTCAATCGGATCCGAACTGGCAACACCCGCGGGTGTGAACCCACCCGAGGCAGTCACCCCCGAGCACACCGCCCGATTGGAATCCTGGATCGACGAGGCGGCGGCATCGGCGGCGCCCTTGAATTCGTTCATCCTCCCCGGTGGGGATCCACTTGCCGCTTCGCTGCACGTCTGTCGCACGGTCTGCCGTCGGGCCGAACGGCGGGTCGTCGCCCTGTCGCACTCGGTCGAGATCAATCCGTACCTGCTGATCTATCTCAACCGGTTGAGCGATCTCTTCTTCGCGTGGGCGCGGCAGGTCAATCACGAGACCGGCATCAACGACGTCCCCTGGCAACCCCCAACGGCGTGATCGCGCCGCGACTATGGCATGCTCTACCAAGGGCTGACCTTCAGTTTCCCCTTCTTCACCATGTCCAGCACCTCTCGAAACTCGTCGAGCATTTTCGTCATCCGCCTGGCCGTCAGGACCAACTCTTCATAAAGCCGATCGTCTTTCAGAACCAACCCGGCGGTCCCCCGGCCGTCGTTGATCGTCTTGAACGTCTGATCCATTTCCGCGAGCAGGATCGACGCCTTGTCCGAGGTTTCAGCGAGTGAACGAATGAGACCGGTCGCTTCCCGTACGGCCCGTGTCCCTTCAGTACTGAGAACGGTTAAATTCCCCGCCAATTCCAAACCCATATCCGAAATTTGCTTGATGTTTGCCAGTAGAATCTTGAAGTTGTTGGCGTTTTCCTCATCGCCAATCAGGTGGTTGAAGTTTTTCAGGGCGATGTCCATTCTCTCGGCCAGGGTCGATAGATTGGCGGTGGCTTTCTTCATATCCACTTCTTCTACCATCCGCGGCTCCAGGAGTTTCTCCAGGTTCGACATCACCGGCCTCATAGCCTCCGCCAGGGCCGTAATACCTTTTGCCGTGGCGATCAGCGTCTCCTGCATCTCGGGCGGAAGAACCTGATCCAGCATCTCGATCATTTTGCCCTGAATTTCGGCACTGCCGTCCTTGTTGAGATTGCCCGGCATTGCCGCGGTATCTCCGACTTTGATCATTATCGCCGGTCGCCCGAAGCCCATGATGCTGGCGGCGATTTCCACGTGTGAGGATGCGGGCAGGTCGTGCTCCTCATCCACGGCGATAATGACGCGGATCCCTTCTTCGAGGTTTTTCGGATTCCAGAATTGGACCGCCTTGGTCTGGCCGATCCGTTTGCCGTTGAGGGTGACGCTCTGGCCGTCCTGCACGCCGATCACGCCGCCTGGGAATTGGACTTGAATATCGTAGGTATTCGCCAGCAACGATCGCCCTCCCCCGAACATCAGGATCAACACGGCCAGGATGATCAAGCCCGTCAGCGCAAAGACACCGACTATCGTACTCTGATGTTTATCAGCCATGCGGGAGTCCCTCACTGTTATTCAGAGAATTCGAAAACCTCGCTCAATCGCACGTCTCATTTCTATACACTATCCGGAGCCGTGGTTCAGCGCCTCCAGATCCTCTGGATTGGCATGGCCGTCCACGAATCGACGGACCTGTGCATCCGCACATGATCGGATCCAATCCGGCGGACCATCGGCGATGATCTTCCCCTCGTGCAGCATGACGATCCGATCGCCGACCTTGTAGGCGCTGGTCATGTCGTGCGTGACGACCACGCTGGTCACGTGGAGTTCGCGCTGAAGCTTCAGGATCAGTTCGTTGATCACATCGGCCCGTACAGGATCCAAACCCGTCGTGGGTTCGTCGTACAAGACCATTTCCGGATCCATCGCGATGGCCCGCGCCAACGCAACCCGTTTCTTTTGCCCGCCCGACAGTTCACCCGGCCGACGCGCCTGATAGCCGTCCAGCCCGACCATCCGCAGCTTCTGTGAAACGGTCACCTCCATTTCTTCCGCAGACCGTTCGGTGTGCTCCAGAATCGGAAAGGCGATATTCTCCGAAACCGTCATCGAGTCGAACAGCGCCCCCATCTGGAACAAGAGGCCCATCCGCCGGCGGATCGGAACCAGTTCCTCCTCACTCAAGTGATCGACGCGCGACCCGTGAAAAAAAACCTCGCCCTGATCGGGCCTCAGCAAGCCGACAATGTGTTTCAAAAGCACACTCTTACCCGTCCCGGATTCACCGATGACGACGGTGGTCTTACCCTGAGGTATCGACAGGCTGACTCCGTCCAGCACGCGTACGGCTCCGAAGCGCTTATGCACATCGCGCAACTCGATGATCGCATTATGATTCGTCGCGGTATCCACCAATATCACCTGTTACAACAAGGATCGAAACCCCCACAGGTGCTCGCTGATCGCCTGCAGGATAATCGCCAGCACGTAGTCCAACGCAAGTATGGCAATGAAGGACGCGACAAAGGCCGACGTACAGGCTCGGCCCACACCCTCGGCCCCTGGCTTACAGTAAAAGCCCTTGTAACAACTGATCAGCCCCAGCGCCGCCCCGAAAAAGAAGCTCTTGAGAATGCCGCTGAACAGATCAAAATTGACCACCGCCTCCTGCGTGTAATCCCAATAGGGCCCGGTATCCACCCCGCTCTGGATGACCGAGACGAACCACCCGCCCAGCGAGCCGGTGAAATCCGCGTACAACGTCAGCATCGGTGTCAGCAGGAAACACGCCAGAACCCGCGGGGCTACCAGATAGCGGATCGGATTAACGCCCATGCTCCGCAGGGCGTCGATCTGCTCCGTGACATTCATGGTCCCGAGTTCCGCCGTCAGCGCCCCGCCGATCCGACCAGCCAGCATGATCCCCGCCAAGACCGGTCCCAACTCGCGGATGACCGACAGGTTCACCACCGCCCCCATCCGCTCCTCCAGCCCCACCGCGCGAAATTGTTCGATCGCCTGCACGGCGAGCACCATGCCGACAAAAGCGCCGGTGATCAGGATGACCGGCAGCGAGCGGTAGCCGACTTCGTAGAGCTGGGGTAACAGGAGGCGCCAATTTCGCCGCCGCGTGAGGCCCGTCATCATGAACCAGGTGGTATGCCCCGCGAAAATCCAGAACGTCCCCACCCTGTCAACCCAGTGATGGATGCGCGTCAGCCATCGAGGTTGTGAAACGGCCTGACCATCCGACAAAGGAAGGCTCCTGTTCACGACGCTTTCGGACAATAACTTGAACCGGGGGCTGTGGTTCTAACCACCCACTGAAAAGGTGTCAATCAAATGGGCGAATGATACATCAGGGAGGGTCCATGACAGTTCAGGCGGGATCTTGGCGCAGCACAGTCCGGCGAAATCCG
>JBHHUV010000082.1:0-9387 GCA_046754005.1 Phycisphaerae bacterium
CCCAGGGCGGCGCTTCGCTCTGCCCTGGGCTGACATGTTGCGGCCCCTTCGGGGCGATAGGCCCGCAGCTCTGCCGCCTGAACCGTCTTGGTCTGATCCGCGTTCCCAGCATGATTCCCCACTCTTTCTTTTGAGAAAGGATGGGGCACCCGAGCGAGTATCTGGATGAACGTTCGCGAATCCGGGACGCGTGGGTATTCCAGAGGCCGCACGGGCTAAAGCCCGTGGCTCTTCGTTGTTACTCATTCCCCACTCTTTCTTTTGTGAAAAGGATGGGGGCCCCATGCATCCATATAAGGATTCAGACTCACTCGATCGGCAGATTTTGCGCTGTGTCTGCCCCTCTTGTTACGGCTTCCGACTGCGATTGGTCGCACCCTGCCTGCGCGTGTGCTGGAGATATTGGGAGTGTCACAGGCACACACGCGGCTGAAGCCGGCTGAGAAGCCATTGTGAAGGATGCAGACCACCGACTGAAGTCGATGGCAAACAAAAAATGACCGGTTAGGGGCCGGCCATCACGCCGGCTACTCTGTCATGGACCCCAGATGTTCGAGTCGAACCTCGGCTCGAGGGCAAGTGGGGATGATTCGTTGCCGATGTAACCTGTGGAAAACATGTCAACTTATATGGCGACAGGTTGCCTCCTATGTGGGTTCTGACCACCTTTTTCGCACTCAGCACATTGACCGTGATCTGGTTGTGCGCAGCCTATTTCGTCGTCTTGCGCTTTGTCAGCTTTCTCAAGCCGCGCCGGACCGCACCGGCTCCGGACGTCTGGCCTCGTCTGTCGGTTGTGGTGCCCTGCTACAACGAGTCGGAGATGATCCTAGGGAAGCTGCAAAACCTTCTTGCGATCGACTACCCGATTGAGAAGCTGGAAATTGTGTTCGTGGACGGCGGCAGCACGGACGGCACGTACGATCTTCTCGTATCGGCGGTCCCCGCGGAGGGGCCGGTTCGCGTTGTCCGCTCGCCCCGGAAGGGGAAGATCCACCAATTGAATCACGCCTTGTCGATGCTCGATGGCGACATCATCGTCGTCAGCGATGTGGATGGTGACATGGAGCGGGACACGCTTCGGCATCTGGTTGCGGAGTTTGCGTTGGATGGGCGCGTCGCGGTCGTGGGGGCGTACAACCGCGCCTCCGGGGCCATCTGGCGCGACCGGTGCTTCTGGGACTCGCAGAATCGCGGCCGATTGATCGAGTCGGACGCCTGGAGCAGCTCGATCGTCATCGCGACCTGCTATGCCTTCAAACACGGCCTGTTCGATCGCTATCCTGATGATGCTGTGGCCGACGACGTGTACGTCGGGTTTCTCGCCAACAGCCTGGGGCACCGGGTCGTTTATTCGCGGCAGGCGATGGTGAATGAACGCCGCGCGCCGAGTGGGATCTCTGAATTCCTTTCTCACAAGTTTCGGAAAAATAATGCCTTTCTTCGCGAATCGCTGCGGTTTCTCTATCGCCTTCCGGAGATGACCGGCGCCTGCAAGATGATGATGCTCACGCGCATTGCCCAACAGCTTCTGTTGCCGTGCACCCTCTCCATCTGGTCGCTCCTGGCCCTGACGCTCTTGACGTTGGGTCGGTTGGATCTGTTCATCATGAGCGCCGCTTTTGTGGCGCTCAGCCTGATGATCGCGCGGCAGGCCTTCCAGTCGGTGGACGTGCCGGATGTGTCGCGGGAGCGGTTCGGCCTTCTGAAATATGGCACCGTCTTCTTCGAAACCATGTGTGTCCTGTTCGCCGCGGCGCTGAGTTATGCGTTTTACCGACAAGATAGTTGCTATTCCCGGTTGGGAACCGCGTCTTCTTCGGGTGACGATGATCCAAGTGAGGCTGCTTCGACTCCGCTGGAGGTGAGGTCGGCTCCGCGCCGGCCGTTGATGCCCGCGGTAACGGGTTTGTCGCCCAAGCAGGCCACGGTGCGCGGTCTGGAAGAGCTCACGGCCGGCACGCTGCGACCCTCCACGTGACGACGTTGCGTCTCCCCAACGACCCGAAGGGCTGGCGTCAGACCGCAACCGGCTTTATCCGTCGCAAACCGATGACCGATAACCCTGGTATCCAGATTGATTCAAGGTGAACAGTGTGATTGAGAAGGTGACGTGAGATCAGTGCCCGCGACCACTTGCCGGTGTTCGCGGCTCGACGGGAATTCTCACACACCCTGACTACTTAAGGAGTGGCGTCTATGCGGATCGCGCTGGTATCTCCCCCCTACAAGAAGGACTACATGCGCAACGCCCGTTGCGACTTCGTCTCGCTCTCCTCGACGCAGTGGTACCCCCTGTGGCTTGGGTATGCCGGTGCCTGGTTGGAACATCGCGGCCAGGAGGTGATGTTGCTCGATGCGCCGTCGCGGCACCTGGACCATGTGGCCACGCAAAAGATCCTGACGGACTGGAAGCCGGACATGCTGGTGGTCTATCCCGGCCAGAGGAGCCGTCAGAACGATGTGACCTTTGCCGATCGTATGACGGAGGCGCTGGGCTGCATCAGTGTTCTGGTGGGGCCGTACTTTTCAGCGGCACCGCAGGAGATTCTTGAAACAGCCAGCGCGGTCGGGTACGGCATTGCGGGCGAAATGGAATATCCGCTCCTGGAACTGGCGGAGGGTCTGCCCCCGACTGAGATCAAGAATCTGCTTTACCGGCTGGACGGCCGGGTTGTCCGGAACGAAGAGCGTCCCTATCTCAACTCCGAGCAGCTTGATGAGATCCCGTTTGTCTCCCGCTTCTTCAAGCATCACGTCAATATCCATGACTACAAGACCATCTCCGAGTTCTACCCCTTCATGGATATCATGACGGGCCGCGGATGCAACTGGGGCCAGTGTACGTTCTGCCTGTGGGTGCATACGTTTGTCAAGGGTTTCACGTACAACATTCGCAGTGTTGCAAACGTGCTGGACGAGTTGGAATACGTCGAGCGTGACATGCCCGAGATCCGCGGCATCATGTTTCAGGATGACATGCTGACCGACGATCGCGCCCTGGAGCTGTCTGCTCAGAAGATCAAGCGACGGATCACGATTCCCTGGTCTTGTTATGCTCGAAGCAACCTCAGCTACGAGACCATGCGCGTCATGAAGCGGGCAAATTGTCGGGTGTTGCACGTCGGATACGAGTCCGCCGACCAGAAGATTAACTATGCGATCAAGAAGGGTGTGACACCCCGGAAAATGACAGAGTTCACCCAGGATGCCAAGCGCGCCGGCATGCGGATTCATGGCGATTTCGTGATTGGGTTTCCCGGGGAAACGCGGGAGACGGCTCGAAAGACGATCCGTTGGGCGAAGAGGCTGAATCCCGACACGGCGCAATTCCAGCTTGCCAACGTGCTCGAGGGTACGCCGCTGCACACGACTCTGAAGAAGAACGGCTGGCTCACCCCCGAAGGTGAGCCCGACTACCCGGAACTCTCAAACACAGAGATCCGGCAGATCGCAAAGCAGGCGTATCGTGAGTTCTACCTGTCGCCGTCCTACGCGATGAAGTGTCTGCGTCATCCATACGAGCACTTCTTCGGGCGGCTCAAGACGATCTCCGTTGCCCTGCCCGCGATGTTTTGGAAACGGTGGTAGCTGATTTGCCCACCCTTTCCATTGAGAACGGATGGGGCACTCGGATGTGGCGTTCTATGTGACCTGGGGCAGCCTCTCGGGCCGCGCGCGGGGTGGAGAATACCGCCGTAGAGACAGGAGGGTTTCCACCTTCGGCACCCATTTGTTCACGGTAAAGTAGGGAAGAAAGGCACTCCCGAAGACGAGCGCGGCCTTGGGTTGATACATGTTGCATTCTTTGCACAGGGGGATTTCGCCCTGCTGCCCCTCGATGTGCATCTGACGCAGTTGCTGCATCTTCTTGCCGTTCCACAGTTCTCCCAGTGAAGCATTCTTGATGTTGCCCAGCGCCAGCTTTCCGTTTACGTCCTGGCAGCACGGCACGACCGTGCCATCCTGCTTGATGTGCGGGTTGGACCACAACCAGTAGCACGGCCGACGCCCGGGATCATTTCGGAACTGCCCCTCGCGACCGCTGTAGGTCAGTTGTCGAATCCTGATTCCGTCTACACCCTCAATTCTCCAGGTCTTGATAAACTGATGGATCTCGTCGCGGGTTTGCTCCATGCAGATACATTGAATGACAATGTATATATTGGATCGCATACGTTTTTTGAATTCGAGAAAACGATGGATGTTCTGCGTGACACGATCGAAATCGGCGCCGACCCGGATCTTTTCGTAGGTGCTCTTGGTCGCGCCGTCGAAGGCGAAGATGAGATAGTCCAGACCGGAATCGAGGGTGCTTCGGATAATCTTGTCGGTCATCACGGTGCCATTGGAGGAGATGCCTGTCCGCAACCCCCGTGCCTTGGCCGCCTGGATCAGGTCAAAGATATTGCTCGCCAGGAAGGGCTCGCCGTAGTCCTGGAGCCAGATGAACTCGGTTTTTCCCTTCAGATCATCGATGATCCGATCGAAGAGTTCCGTGTTCATATCCCCGATCTGCCGGGTCATCTCCTGACGCGGACACATGACACAATCGAGGTTGCAGTTGTTGGTCGGCTCTATGCCGACGACGGCGGGATAGGCGTCCGTCCGTGCGGACCGTCGGAGGTACGAGGCGGCCAGTGAGATTCGATCACGCAACATGCGAGTGCCTCGTTACCTTTCGTCCCATGTCTGAATGCCCTACGAGACTGTGCCAACGTGCCGGTGCGATCATAGCAGGGAACCCATCAGGCTTGCTCAACCGCGACGTGTGGGCGCTGCGTGCTCTGCCCATTGGTTCTCTTGATCCAATCCCATCTGTGATTCCGAGGTTGGTATCTCTTCAAGATGTTCACGATGACGCCGGCATCCAGCGAATAGAGCAGATTAAAATCATTGAGACACGGGATGTGGCACGTTTTGCACGTATGCCCGGCCGTTTTGTCCAGGGCCTTGCGGACGCCGTCCCGCAGCGCGTTGAGGGGGCGAAGCACATCGACCGTCGCCGGGCATGGATAGACGTCTCCGTTGGCATCGATGATCACGAAATATCGACCGGCATTGCAGGGAATGTATTTGAAGTCCGGTGTCTTGCCGATGATTTTGTCTTGCGAGAACGCATGCGGCCAGCGCAGGGCATATTCGAGCGATCGTTTCGAAAAGAGAACCGGGTAACCCCGTTTCTTATAATCCAGGATCGTTCTGAGGGCGGTGCGGTACTCCTCATCGTTCGGCAGATAAGGCGGATCCTTGCGGGCGGTGGCCCCCGCCTCGCTGATCAGGGTGCTGAATCCGACCGCGAACCCCATCTCTCGCCCCATCTCCAGAAGGAGTCCGATCGAGTTCAGGTTGTGCCGGGTGAGGACACAGGCGACTTGCAGGGGAATCCGGTTTTCGACGGCGAGATGAATCGCCTCCATCGCCTTGGCATGCGAACCCTCACCGCGAAGGGCATCGTGCGCCGCCCGGTCTCCGTCCAGGCTGACACATAACAGGTCGAGTCTTCTGACGGCATCGAGCTTCTTCCGCACGTAGTAGCCATTCGTAGTCATCGCACACTCAAGCCTGCGGTCCTTGATGTGCGAGACGATTTCTTGGATGTCACTTCGGACCATCGGCTCCCCCCCGACCAGGTTAAAACGGCGTGTCCCAGCCTCGGCGAATGCATCGATGATCGTGAGCACCTCATCCAGCGTCAGATCTTTCTGCTGGGGTCGGTTCGGATAGTCCGCATAGCAATAGTCGCATTTCAAGTTGCAACGATTGGTCAGCGTGAAGAGTACCTGGAACGGGATCGGCCTGCCGGTGAGCCTGGCCTTGAGGACGGGGAGGCCGAATGAGAACTTGCTCGCGGTTCCTCGGAGAAGTTGCTTTGTCTCCGTCATATTCATGGAGTCACCTCGTCTGGGAGAACCGGGTGCGGCGCGATTCCGGCCGGGATCTGACACATGGGTTTCTTCGGTCCAGCCAATAGGCCGCTTACGAATGTGCCGGCGGCACTACCGGGGCGCGGCGCGCTCCGCCCGCCATCGCTTGCCCCCTTTTGCATCGCCATGGCGATGAGATGGATGCCGTCCTTACCCTCGTTATCGACGATCCAACCTCGGATTCTGGAACGGTAGAATCCGCACGGCGAAGTGGGGATCGACTTGGGCGCGCATCCTGCGCCTCATCTGTGTGACATCATCCCTGCTACTACTAACCGTGAGAATCATCGCGGATCGCGATATTTTCTCGGGTGCCATGCTTACATGACCCGGTCTTTTGGGTCGGGTAAGCATGCCGATCACGTTGGTTACGGCCGAAGGCCGCCCTGTACATCCTCCATTCTTATCATGGTCCCTGCTGTACGGGTTGCCGATGATAAGGAACGGAATCGTCCGGAGACGGCCGTCCGGTTCAATGCTGCTGCACGGGGGGCTGGAGGCCTTTCCATCCTCCTCATTCAGGAAGGTGAGCGGTTCTGCTTGCTCTGGGCGGGTATCTCCGGCAGCAGCGGTTGCAATCTACGGCCACTTCAGGTGAGCGAATCGCGTGATGATGTTTGAACAGGGCAAGTCTCGATGAAGTTGACGCTCATCAGAATCTCCGAGATGGTGCATGGATCGAGTGGGGCTCTGACCACACCGCCCGTGGGCGTCGCATATCTGGCCGGCTATCTGATACGCCATGGACACGACGTGCGCGTCATCGACGGCGTCGGCGAGGGAATCAACGACTACGCGCCGGTGTTTGACGAGGCGCTCGGTCTGTTCCTCCATGGCCTGGCATTGTCCGAGATCGTGGATCGAATCGAGGTGAACCATTCCGGTCTCATCGGCGTGTCGTGCATGTTTTCGCAGGACTGGCCGATTGCCAAACGGTTGATCAGTCAAATCAGGGCTCGATTCCCCGAGGCGACAATCGTCTGCGGTGGGGAACACGTCTCCGCGCTTCCGGAGCACGCGCTTCGTGACAGTGGTGAGATCAACTACTGTGTCCGGCGCGAAGGTGAGGCGACACTCCTTGAACTGGTGGACTGGCTGGAATCGGCGCATCACGGATCGCGAACGGTTCCGGACGAAGTGCTGGGTCTCTCCTTCCTCGATATCAACGGACGCTATCGGGATACCGGCAGCCGACCGAGAATCTCCGATCTGGATAGCATTCCCTACCCTGCCTGGGATCGTGTGCCGATCGAACGGTACTTGTCCAGCGGCAGCGGTTTTGGCGTCAACAAGGGTCGCAACATGCCGATCGTGGCCTCCCGCGGCTGTCCCTATGAATGCACCTTCTGCTCCAATGTGGATATGTGGACCCGCCGGTGGGATGCCCGAGACCCGATCCAGGTCGTCGACGAGATGGCGCACTTCATCCGAAAATACCAGGCCACCAATTTCGATTTCTACGACTTGACCATGGTCGTTCGGAAGGATTGGATTCTCGCCTTCTGCGCAGAGTTGGAACGTCGCCAACTCAACATCACCTTTCAATTGCCGTCCGGGACGCGGTCTGAGGCGATCGACGAAGAGGTGGCGTCGGCACTCAAGCGGACCGGTTGTTGTCACATTGTCTATGCCCCGGAGAGTGGCTCAGAGCGAACGCTGAAGCGTGTACGAAAACAGATCAAACTTCCACGTCTGGTCGAGTCGATGCGCTCCGCCGTTCGGGCGGGCACATTTGTCAAGGCCAATATTGTCCTGGGCTTCCCCGGAGACACGCATGGCGACATCTTTCTTACGTACCTGTTTCTCATCCGCATGGCATGGATCGGCGTACACGATGTATTCGTGTACACATTCACGCCCTACCCGGGTACGTCTCTGTTTCGGCAGCTCAGGCAACGCGGCAGGATCGGCGAACTTGACGAGGAATACTTCCTCAGCCTGGCACACTACATAAAGTTGAAAGAGACCCTTTCGTACACGGACCATGTTACCAGCCGGACACTGGGTACCTATCGGTTCTGCGGACTGATGCTATTCTATCTGCTATCTTTCCTGTTCTACCCACGCCGGCTGTTTCGGATGATATGGAATTTCGCACACGGCCGCGCGGATACTCGGATCGAACAGTCCATCAAGGCTCTACTGAAGCCTTCCACTACAAACACACATGGGTTCATACTGGCGCGACGCGTCAAGTCAGTCTGATACCGGCTGGCGGCAACATAAGAGGAAGTCCAATGAGAGTGCTACTGATCACCTCGACGAGAAAAGACCTCGTGAATGTCTGGGTGTGTCAGGAGACGTCGCCCGCCGGCAGCCTGTTGCCGCCGGTCGATCTGGCGAGCCTCGCCGCGGTCGTTCGAGCACAAGGGCACGAGGCCTCGATCTGTGACCTGAGGTTGGCCCGATCTCCTGCGAGGGCATACCGTTCGGCCCTGGAGCGATTTCGGCCGGATGCCGTCGTCCTGAATCTGGCCACGACCGGGGCGGAGGACGACTTTGCGCTGATCAAGACCACCCCCGATTCCATCAAGCGGGTCTGTTTTGGAACGCATGCCCAATCCCTCCCACAGGAGGTGTTCGCGGAGGGTTTTGATTACATCCTGCTCGGTGATCCCGAAGCAGGCCTCGTCAATTTGCTGACACACGCCCTGGACGGACAAGCCGCCGAGGGGGTACTGACGCCCGACCGGTTGACCCAAAAGGCCGCCCTGTGGGAAGATCTCGACACGATGCCATTTCCCGCGCTCGACCTGCTGGACCTGGGCCGGTATCGCTCGTCGATGGTCCGTCGCGGAAAGCGGTTCACGCTCCTGATGGGCAGCCGGGGATGTCCCTACTCGTGTACCTACTGTTTGTATCCCGTGCTCCTGGGCAGCGACAGCCGATTGCGGAGCGTGAAAAGCATTTGTGATGAGATCGAGGAGGACGTTCGATCGCACGGCATCCGCTCATTCTATTTTCTCGACGCGACTTTCAACATCAAGATAGGCCGAGCCGAGGCCTTTGCCGAGGAGTTGCTGTCGCGCAATTTGAAGATCGACTGGTCGTGCAACATGCGCGTGGCGCCGGTCTCTCGGGAGATGCTGCGTCTCCTCAAGCGATCCGGATGCGACTGGATCCTCTATGGCGTGGAAGACCAGGACTTTCTCGTTGAGACGAAGAAGGCGACGACGAAAGATGCCACCCTCGAGGCGTTTCGCCTCACGCGCGAGGCGGGGATTTCCACCATCGCCTTCACGATGATCTTCGCCCGGCCCGGTCTGAGCGAGCAGCGGTATGCCCGGGAGATGCTCCGGGTGCTCCGGCTCCTGGAGGCCGACGCGTTTCAGTGCAACATCGCCATTCCCTTCCCCGGCACCGAGATGTATCAGATAGAGGAGGCCAAGGGATCGCCCAGCCGTCGATGGAGTCTCTACGACCCGCACGGCGCACAGCTTCCGTATGAGACCGAGATCGA
>JBHHUV010000083.1:0-9384 GCA_046754005.1 Phycisphaerae bacterium
ACCTCTGGATCTTGGCGGACAGATCGCGTCGATTGCGGGGTGATGCACAAGGCTTTACCAGGTCCGGTTGGTCTCACACGGTAATAGGGTGCAGCCTTTGTTCTCCGTGTCTCGGGTTGACAGCCTGCTGACACGTTTTCCCGGGACGCCGGGACTGGAAAACGGTGTCACAGGAGTTTGGTCAATCTTACCCGATGTATTCAGTCACCCCCCACGATTCGTTCATACGGGAGGATGAACAGTATGGCTCAGACCGGCAGCGGTGAAACCGGCCAAACCGTGTCAGGGAAATATTCGCCACCCGAGGAATTCTCCTCAGAAGCGCATATTCAAACCTGGGAGGAATACGAAACCCAATATCGGCGATCGATCGACGACCCCGAGGGATTCTGGGGCGAGGTCGCGGCCGCGGCTCATTTTTTCAAGAAATGGGATCGTGTTTGTACGTGGGAGCCGCCCCATGCAAAGTGGTTTGCCGGATCAGAGACGAACGTCTGTTACAACTGCCTGGATCATCAGATCGATAACGGTCGCGGCGATCACACGGCCATCCTGTGGGAGGGCGAACCCTGCGATGAGAGCGGTGAGCCGAAGGATGTCGTCCGGCTGACCTATCGCGAATTGCTCTCGGAGGTCTGCCGATTCGCCAACGGACTGAAAAAGCTCGGGGTCCAGAAGAATGATCGTGTAACGATCTACATGCCCATGATCCCCGAGCTGGCGATCGCCATGCTGGCCTGCGCACGGATCGGTGCGCCCCACTCGATCATCTTCGGCGGCTTCAGCGCCCAGGCCATCGCCGATCGGCTCCAGGACGCGGATTCCCATGTCATCATCACCACCGACGGCGGTGCTCGACGGGGCAAGATCGTCCCGCTCAAGGCCAACGTGGATGAGGCCTGCAACCTCACCGATCTGGTTAAGAACGTGATCGTCTTCAAACGCTGCGGCAACGATGTCTCGATTGTCAAAGATCGCGACGTCTGGTGGCATGATCTGATCCAGGGCCAGCCGGAAACCTGCGAGGCCGAACATCTCGATGCCGAGCACATGTTGTTCCTGCTCTACACCAGCGGTAGCACCGGCAAGCCCAAGGGCATTTTACACACCACGGCCGGCTACATGGTCTACACCGCCCATACGGCCAGGATGATCTTCGATCTCAAGCCGGACGACGTGTATTGGTGTACGGCCGATATCGGGTGGATCACCGGTCACAGCTACATTGTCTACGGCCCCCTTCAAAACGGCGTGACGACGCTTATGTATGAGGGCGCTCCCAATTTCCCGGACTGGGACCGCTTCTGGGCGATCTGCGCGCGACATCGCGTGACGAAATTTTATACGGCGCCGACGGCGATCCGCGCCTTTATGAAGCAGGGTTCCGAATTACCCGCCAAACATGACTTGTCTAAGTTGAAATTGCTCGGAACCGTCGGCGAGCCGATCAACCCCGCCGCCTGGGACTGGTATCACGAGCACATCGGCGGCGGCCGCTGTCCCATTGTGGATACCTGGTGGCAGACTGAGACCGGCGGTGTGCTGATTACGCCGCTGCCGGGCGTGACACCGACGAAGCCGGGTTCGGCGACGTATCCCTACTTCGGAATCGACGCGGCGATCGTCAACAAGGACGGCCGGGAACTGGCCGCCAACGAGAACGGCCTTCTGGTTATTCGCAAGCCCTGGCCGGGGATGCTCCGAGGCATCTACGGCGACGAGGCTCGGTTTCATAAACAGTACTGGTCGCAGATCGACGGTGTCTATTTTACCGGCGATGGTGCTCGGCGTGACGAGGATGGCTATTTCTGGATCACCGGTCGTGTGGATGATGTCATCAAAGTCTCTGGTCACCGCCTGGGCACGGCTGAGGTTGAATCGTCTCTTGTGTCTCACGCTCAAGTGGCCGAGGCGGCAGTCATTGGTTTTCCGGATGATATGACCGGTGAGGCCATCGCTGCCTTTGTGACGCTCAAAGGGCATGTCTCGCCAAATGAAGCGCTGAAGGATGAACTCAAGCGCCATGTGTGTGATACGCTTGGTGCGATTGCTCGGCCGAAGGAGATTCGTTTCACCGAGTCACTTCCGAAGACGCGTAGCGGCAAAATCATGCGTCGTTTGTTGCGGGAAATCGCGACCAAGGGGCACGTCGAGGGTGACGTCACCACACTGGAAGATTTCACAACCCTGGCCCAATTAAAGAATGACGAAGAATAGCTATTGGTGCTCTGGCGATATTGTGTTATAATATCGGTCATGTTGAGTTTTACGGGTTCTGCGCTCCACAGTCGATTCAATCAATTGAGAATCGCGGCAGGATCGAATCAGGGAGTGGCGATGTCAGACAATCCCGCGCCGAGCAGGGTGAGGATGGTTGATTCAACGCCAGGTCGTTCAACCTTGGGAGCGCGTGCCGATTCTTATTTAGATTTCGGTGATATCACGCGGCTCCATGACTGCGCTTCTCTACAGCTCGCTTCGATTTCTCATTTCAACGGTTAAACAGGAAGGAACACACGCTCATGGCGATGGAATCAGCCTGCAAACTTCAGGTGGGAAAAGACCGCTACGACGGTCGTGTACGCATGGAAGCCGACCACATCGATTTTGCCGGCTCGACCAAGTTTCGTTTTCGTCTCGCCGAGATTACCAATCCTCGACGCGATGGTGACTTGATCCGCTACAGCTTTCATGGAAACCCGGTGGCCATTGGTTTGGGCAATTCGGGCCGGACCGGGGAATGGATCGACTATATGCTTCATCCCCAGAGTCTGGCCGACAAGCTGGGTGTCCACGAGGGCAACACCGTGCGCGTTCTGAATCTGGACGACAGCGAATTAATCAGTTCGCTCGAAGATAAGCACACCAAGGTGATCTCCAACTCCGGTACGCGTTGCGACATGGTGATGTTGGGCGTTGAACGCGCCGCCGAGCTGCGACAGATCGGCGATCTGACCGAAAACCTGCGACCGGACGGCGCGGTCTGGGTTGTACTCCCCAAGAGTGTCCGGACCGTCACCAAGGCAAGTGTCTCGGCGGCGGCCCGTGAGGCCGGCATGAAGCATGTGGAAGTCGTGGATTTTTCGGACAACCGCGCGGCCTACAAGATGGTCCGACCCGCGCCGGTCAGGAAAAAACGCGGCGCATCCGGTAATGGTTCCCGGCCGAAGGCGACTGTCAAGGCCTGAGAATCGTCTGCTTCGAAGTACCTCCTTGTGGCAACGCGGTTTCGATTGGTTGCACTTCTTGAAGTGTTGGCACGTTGTTGGATTCAATTGGTGGGCAGTGCCCACCCTATGCGACTTGGGCCATGTCCACAGGCCGATCCATCCCCACGAAGTGCCACGTCGTTATTTTCGACATGGACGGCACCCTCATACGGTCCAATCTTGACTTCGATCAGATTCGACAGGAGATCGGTATTCCGGATGGGCCGATCCTGGAGTCGATGCACGCCATGACGCCCGACGATCGGGCTCGAACCGAGGCCATTCTCGCGCGTCACGAGGCCAAGGCGGCGGCCGAGAGCGAATTGCAGCCCGGTGCGGCCGAGGTCGTGGCGGCCGTCCGAGCGGCGGGCATTCCCGCGGTCCTGATGACCCGCAATTCATCCCGGTCGTTGGCGACGTTTCAGGATCGTCATGGGATCGATTTCGACATGACCTGGACCCGTACCGACGGGCCGATGAAACCATCGCCCGAGCCGGTCATCGAGCTCTGTCGCCGTCTGGATGTCGATCCGAGAGACGCCTGGGTCGTGGGCGATTTTCATTTCGACATCCTCTGCGGCGCCGCGGCAGGGGCAACGACGGTGTTGATGCTGGATGGCGAGACCGAGCGCCCCGAGTGGGCCGACGAGGCGGATGTCGTCGTTCGAGAATTGAGCGAGCTTCTCACGCACCTGGGGATTGCATCATAAACCCGTCTGTATTGTTCCCACACACAGATGTGCATAGAATCCCGATACCATGACCCACAAGCTTCGGCATCGCCTGAACATCCCACCGTGGACCTCTCATTGCATGCTCTGGTCTCTCGTTACAATCCTGAACATCATCGTGGCAGCGAATTGCCACGCGCAGGCGAGCGGTGGCGTTGTGGAATCCGCTGCGCCGAGGCCGGTGACAGATGTCGGGCAGACCACCCAGCCCACGGGCGGGGAGAAGAATCATCTCACGACACAGCCGGCAAAAAAGGCTTCGGTTCCACCAACGACAAGCGCGCCATCATCACCTGAGACCCTCCCCGCGAAGACAGTGAAACGGCCGATAAAGGACGCGGGCGCGAGTCCGCCCCTGTCTTCGTCCGGGGATGTGAAGACGGACGCAATCCTGGATCGCCTGGAGGCCAGTGGCAAGGCGATCAAGGGGTTGTCATGTGCGTTGAAATACACCTACGTGACCGTGGCGCCGTTTGTGGGAATGGACGACGAGCGCCAGGTGAAGGAGGGGCGATTGTTTTTCGCTCAGGGTGAGCCGAATGCGCGATTTCTGGTGCACTTCACAAAACAGACCGCCGCGGGCGTGGTGGACCGACGGGAGGAATATCACGCATTTGACGGAATATGGTATACTGAACGCAACGACAAGGCGAAGACCTATACCCGGCGGCAACTCGTCCGGAAAGGCGATCGGATCGATCCGTTCGAGCTGGGCAAGGGTCCGTTTCCGCTGCCGTTCGGGCAGAAACGCTCGGAGATCCTGCGGCAGTTCAAGGTGACGCTCAGGCCCTTTCTCGTGGGCGATCCCAAGGGCTCGTCGCACCTGAAGTGCATCCCGCGACCGGCCACCGAACTGGCGAAAAAATACAGCCGCGTGGATATCTTTGTGGATCGCAAGCTGGATCTGCCGATTCGTATCGTGAGTGAACGATTGATCGACGGAAACCGGATCGAGGTGAATTTTCTGGATATTGACATACGATCGGCGCCGGCGGGCTCGAGGTTTCTCGTGCCGATCCCGGATGGATTCGACGTGACTGTGGAACCGCTGCCGGATTGATGCCCAGGCAACAGAAGAGACTTATGTCCGATACCTGCAAAATACGAATGGGATGTCTCGCCATGCTCGCCCTGCTGCCATTGTGGTCAAACTGCGACATGCTCCCGCGCGGCTCGACCGAAAAGAACGACCTGTCGAGCATGCGGACGGTCACGATCGATATCGTCGGACGTAAAAGCTACACGGCTTACGTTGCCGACAGCAAGGACCAAAGCGGTCGAACCATCCGGCTCGGGCTGATGAACGTGACCGAGGCGGACTTGCCACGCGATCGCGGCATGATCTTCGTCTTTCCCGACGACGATCTGAGAAACTTCTGGATGCGGAACACGATCATCCCGTTGGACATCGCCTACATCCGATCCGACGGCACGATCGTAAAGACCTATACGATGGAGCCGCTGAACGAAGCGGGCTACCTCTCGATCGAGCCGGCGCGGTTCGCGTTGGAAGTGCGCGCCGGCGAGTTTGTCCACTGGGGGGTGAAGGAGGGCGATTTCGTTAACATCCCGGCGGAACTGTTCGGCGGCTGACAAAAATCGTGCCGTCGCAATCCAGCCGGTCGCTGGATTGAGAATCGTCGCTGGAACGAGAATCCTTTCTCGTTCCATTCCCCACGCGGACCGACTATCCCATAACAAGAGATGTATCCGGGCCGGATTCCACAGACCGATTCTAGTCAACCCCCCGTGGCGAGCACCCGATCAATGAGCGGGATCTCCGCGAACCCGGGTGAGGGCATTTCATCGAGCCACGCTTCCGGAAAGTGGATGACTCTCGGATAAAGAACAAGCGGTCTGGGAAGACCGATAGGGAAGTGGGTATATCGGTCTCTATTCAATCGATCCGTGACCGCTAAGCGATCCTGAGGGGGAGAGGGCGAGTCGTATGGCTGCTACACAGACAATGGAAACCTTGAAACGCCGATGGTTGAGCACGCGCGGGCAGAAGTCTTCGCGTCCGATCGTCCGGGTGGGCGTATTGGACACCGAAAATCGAGAGGGCGATCTGGCCAATCGGCTTCTTTCCGCCAAGACCTGGTGTTGCTGCCAGCGGGTCGAGATGGACGCCGATAACGACTACGGTGTTCTGAAGGGGTTCGACGCAATGATGCTGGTTGATCGGCCTGCAACCACATCTCGCGAGGACGAGGCCCTGCAAGGCCGGCAGGACGGCTTTCTGGATCTGTTTCAAAAGCGCAGGATAGGCGTCCTGATCGTCACCAGTCGCCCATGGATGTATGCGAGATTCAACGCCGGTGTTGTTTGTCTGACGCCCGATGCATCCCTGGAAAAGGCCCAGGGCGTTCTTGCGGCCCTGGCACACATGCGGCCGATGATTCGCGAAGTAGACAAGCAGCTTTCGGCGATGCAGCGTCTGAGCAAAAATCTTCGCAAACGGTTCGAAGAGACGGATCGGGAGTTGCAGTTGGCGGCGCGGCTCCAACGCGATTTTCTCCCGCACGAACTGCCCGGCGAAGGCCCGTTTCGATTCAGTTCGATGTTTCGTCCCTGTTCCTGGGTGAGTGGTGATATCTTTGACGTGTTCCGTCTGGACGAGAAACATTGGGGATTCTATCTGGCCGACGCGGTGGGGCACGGCGTGGCGGCGGGCCTCCTCACAATGTATATCAAGCACGCCATCCGGCCGAAACGCATCCTCGCTGACGGCTACGAACTCGTTCCCCCTTCGGAAGTCCTCAGCAACCTGAACGATCAACTCACGTCACAGGGTTTGCCCGATTCCCCTTTCATCACCGGCTGGTATGGAACCGTCAATATAGAGACTCTCGTCTTGAACTACGCCGTAGCCGGCCATCCGCCCCCGATCCTGATCGATGTCGATGGCCGCATTCGAGAATTGCACGGCGACGGCTGCCTTCTCGGAATCAGCCGGGGCGAACGGTTCAGTGATGAGTCGGTCCACTTGAAACCCGGCCAACGCGTGATCGTCTACAGCGATGGCTTGGAGCCGACTTTGATCGCGCATCGACCGCAAATGCCCAAGCTGCCCACCTTCGAGGAAGGGATCCCGGAACTGCTGAGGCTCGACGCGGATGACTTGCTCAAACGCCTTCGCATGCGCCTCGACAACACTCCGGGCAGCCTGATGCAGGTGGATGATGTCACGCTGCTGATGCTCGATGTCCTGGGCAACAGCCTGAAGCACTGATCTCTCAGATCACTTGCGCACCTGAGAAGCACCGATTTCTCCGTGCCGTCATTCCCTACGACTTGTCTCAGACACCGAGACTGTGGTATGCTCAGTCGCCGGTGAACGTGTGTGTGGAGTGTGATACGATCACGATAATACCGGGAGGGAACCCTCGATGGCACAAGGCGAAGATCGATTCGAACGTCACTTTGAACGGAAACGGGAAGCCAGGGAACAATACCGAAAAGGACTTCCCGGCGAGGACGAGGAGCCCCTTCCTCCGCCGGTCGAGGCGATTCGCAACCAGGAAAAGGCGCCCGGTCGTAACGATCCATGTCCGTGTGGTTCGGGGAAAAAGTACAAACAGTGCTGCCTGAAAAAGGGTTGATCGGGACTGACCCGCAAGCGAGCCACGACACTGGATCGAGACCACGACGCTGGATCGAGAATCCCTTCTCGATCATGCTCCCTTTTCGATCCCCAATTTCCAGTCAGATTGCTCTTGCGCTGATCCTGCCTATCATGATTGAATGCCGCCGCTTCTGCTTGATTGCCTCTACCTTTCCGCTGCGCTCCTGTATCTGCCCTATCTGCTGTACCAGATGCTGGTGCTGAAAAAGAATCGGCGCGGTTGGAAACAACGGTTTGGCGGTATCCCCCAACGCGCGGGCGATCGACGCTGCATCTGGATCCACGCCGTCTCCCTTGGCGAAGTCAACGCCACACAAAGCCTCGTCGCGGCGATCATGCAATGCATGCCCGATTGTGAGATTGTCATTTCCGCCACGACCGACACCGGCTATGCCGCCGCCCGTCGGCACTATCCGAACCACCTTGTCTTTCGTTTCCCGCTCGATTTCTCGTTCGCAGTCAATCGTGTGTTCAATCGAATCCGGCCCGATGCCGTCGTATTGATGGAACTCGAGGTCTGGCCGAACTTCATCGAAATCGCCGCGCGGCGAGGTATCCCCGTCGGCATTGCCAACGGACGCGTTACCGAAGAGAAATCGATGCGGCGATATGGCAGACCGATCCTTCGTGGCATTGCGCGGCGGATGTTTTCCAAACTTGCCTGGACGGCCGCACAAAATGAGACGTATGCGACTCGGTTCAAGGTTTTGGGCGCGCGGCCAGAGTCGATTACCGTGACCGGCTCGATGAAGTATGACACGGCCTTGATTGCGGAGTGTTCGAGCGGGGATTCGACTCCGACGGATCTGGGCATCGATCGCACCGCACCCCTGATTGTGGCGGGTTCCACCGGACCCGGCGAGGAGGCCATGCTCCTTGACGCATTCGCCGCCCTGAGCCGCGAGATTCCCACGCTTCAGTTGGCGATCATTCCTCGAAAACCGGAGCGGTTCGACGAGGTGGCCCGGCTCATCGAATCGCGCGGCTATCATTGCCGCCGCCGAAGTGAACATCGGGACCATTCGGCGGACGCCGGCATCAGGAATCAGAATCGGTCATCAGTGAAATCGGGGCGGGATGATGAAAATCCCATGCGTGTGGAGGACGGATCCATCCGACCGACGATCCACCTGGGCGACACGATGGGCGAACTGCGCCGATATTACGCGCTGGCTGATGCGGTCTTCGTCGGACGATCGCTCGTGCCGCTCGGCGGCTCCGATCTGATGGAAGTCGCCGCCCTGGGAAGACCGATGTGTTTTGGCCGGCATGTCGAAAACTTTGCGGATACGGCCGAAGCCCTCCTCGCGGCCGAGGCGGCGTTGTCGGTACGCGAGACCGCGGATCTCGAGCCGGTTCTCGGCTGCCTGTTGAGGGACAAGGATCGGGCACGTGCGATGGGAGATCGTGCGCGGGATGTCATCCTTCGCCACGCGGGGGCGACACAACAGACTGTCGATCTCCTTCGCCAATCGCTGGACCGCCCGATAGCGCGGTAAATGCAGACACCCTTCTCGATCCTATCAGCATGAAAATACACCGAGGGTGTCCCGATAACGAGTCAAACCAACCCTTTCTTCCCTTGTTTCCACGTACGCTTCGCGTGCCGGTGCAATCGTATCATACCTTTTAATGATTGAGCCGAATCCTCGCGCCGACGGCTCACAGGGGATATCGTAATGACATCTGTATTGAATATCGCCTTGGGCGGCATGCATAGAAATCAGCGGGCCGTCGAGGTCTCGGCGCGGAACGTGGCCAACGTGAATACGGACGGATATCGGGCGCTTCGATATAACCTCAGAACCAATACTACAAC
>JBHHUV010000084.1:0-9375 GCA_046754005.1 Phycisphaerae bacterium
GGGCAGATAACGCACCATCGCGTCGAGCAGAAGTTGCACCCCCTTGTTCTTGTAGGCCGAGCCCATCAGGACCGGCGTAAAATCGCCCGCCAGCGTCCCACGTCGGAGAATCGTGTGGATGAGTTCCTCGGGAACCGTTTTTTCCTCCAGCATCATCTCCAGCAGTTCGTCATCATAGAGTGAAAGGGCATCGAGCATCCCGGTCCGGGCACCGGCGGCCTCCTCGCACAGGGCGTCGGGAATGGCCTCCCAGCGAACCCTTTCGCCGTGGTCCCCGTCAAAGTACGCCGCCTTCATGCGAACCAGATCGACGATCCCTTCGAGATCGTCTCCAAGTCCAATGGGTAATTGCAACTGGATCGTCGTCAGACCGAGTTTTTCTTCCAACCCACGGATCACATTGACCGGGTCGGCCCCCTGGCGATCAAGCTTATTGATGAAGCTGATGCGAGGAACGCCGTACCGCTTCATCTGCCGATCGACGGTGATGGACTGCGACTGAACGCCCGCGACTCCGCAGAGAACCATAATCGCTCCGTCGAGAACGCGAAGCGATCGCTCAACCTCAACAGTGAAGTCCACGTGACCGGGGGTGTCGATAATGTTGATGGTCGACTCGTCCCAGGTGACCTGAGTCGCGGCGGAGGTGATGGTGATGCCGCGCTCCTTCTCCAGTTCCATGTGGTCCATGGTCGCGCCTTCACCGCGCACCTCCTGGATTTTGTGGATTCTCCCCGCATAGAAAAGAATCCGCTCCGTCAGCGTCGTCTTGCCCGAATCGATATGGGCGGAGATGCCCACGTTTCGCAGACTGTTCAGGTGTGAGTCCTTCATCGAATCACGTACTTTCCTTGTCACGTCAACCTTCGCGGGCATCGCCATAGTGTAACGCTCCCCATCCTTCGGCGTATCCGATCAGGGATCGCCCAAGATCATCCAGAACTATCGGCACATTCCAGCCCCAGACCTGCCGCAGGATTACGGACATGATCCCCGTACACGGAACGATCATCCCCTGTATCCGGCTCTGGCCGGTGTACACCCTGGAAGTGCAATCCTTTATGTCAACAGGGATTATATGAATTTGTGCAGAATCCCAACTCCGTAGAGCCCCGTATCGTAACTTAATAGAAACCCGATGTCAATCCACTAATATATGGTAGGTTCCGTTGGTTCCATGACACATGAAGCAGGATGGGCACTGCCCACCATCCACGCGGCACGCGAGCATTCCGCTCCGAAGGGAGCGCAGGCGCATAGCCACGGGTGGAGCGCAGCGAAACCCGTGGATAAAGGTGCAATAACTTCATCATCTCGCCCTGAATGGGCGAGGGCAGCGTACCTGCCACACAAGGCGATGAGACGTGAGAGAGGCAACGCTCCGATGTCCCTCCGGGACGGATTTTACCAGACTGCCCTGCGCGAAGATCACACCGACAGACAGAGTCCGATATCAGGGGCCGTCCGTGTAACGCGTCTTTTTATCGAAGGGGAACTGATCAGGGATCGCACCGTGGCCGATAAGGGGCGGGGGAAGGCTCTGGCATATGCATCGACCTTTCCCGATCTGCGATGGGAAGCGGATGTGGCATCTCCAAGGAAGAGTGGGATCCGAAACAGGATGACAATCAAGCGAAACACATGCGCTGTTGTGACGGTTTGCCTGACGCTGTGCGCCGTGTCCCGAAACCATTCGGCCGCCGCGGGCGTCATCGGCATGGATACGTACGGCCCCGGTAGCTTCGATCTCTCGATCGATTTCGACTTGAACCCCCTGGAGCCGGGCTTCTTCTTCGAGGATGACGTCGACCTGCTCGATCAATATACAGGGGTCGGCGTTCTCTTTCGAGATGAGCCGGGAACATTCGACGCCCCGTTGGGCGGATCGCCGGGCGAGATCGATCACGATCCTGCGCTGTCGTTTCCCAATTCACTCAAGGCCGACCACGATGCCGTGTTCGTCCTGTTCGAGACGCCCGTCCTGTCCGCCGGTGCTCATGTAATGAGCCCGAACAACGGGGACGACAGTGCCGATGACAGTGCCGATGACAGCCATGACGGAACCCCGGACCCGCCCGAGGCCGGCATGATCACGCTGGATGCGTTTGACGCGGCGCTTCAGTTGATCGGTTCGATCAGCATCGAGATAACCGGAGACGACTGGCAGTTTATCGGATTCACCAGCGACGTGCCGGTCTCCGCGATCGGCCTCCGATCCGAGTCCGAAGAGTTCAACATCGATGATCTGGGAGCGATAGCGGTACCGGAGGTTTCCTCGCTGGCCGTATTGTTGACCGGGTGTCTGCTGCTGTTATCACGCCGGCGCACACGTTTCCCCGCATGAATTGATCGATACTATCGGTCCCATCGATCCAATCTTCGCCTCCACCACCCATTCATACGATATAAACCTAGCCCTGAAAGGGCGACAGAACAAAGCCCAGGGCGAAAGCCCCGTGTCACGGTTGTCCCCCTAATAGCGAGCCCTGAAAGGGCGACAGAACTGTGGCTCCGATATCCAACCGGTCCGTAACACAAAGGGGAACCCACGGCCGGATTACAGACCGCACGCGAGGGATCGGCGTCCGATAGAACAACGCGTTTGCATATGACGCATCTGGATTGGAGTATTGACGGAGAGACTTTAGAGGCTCTGAGGAGGAAAGATGCGACATACATTCCTGTTGACGGTAGCAATCGCACTCTCGTGCAGCCCGGCCTGGGCACAACCCTACGATCAGAAAGCCCCCTCGGTCGCCACGGCCTCGGATGGCAGTTTTGTGATCACCTGGGAAGACAAGCTGACTGCAAATGTCTTTGCACAGAGATATGCTGCCTCCGGCAGCACGCTGGGTGCGGCCTTCCAGGTCAGCACATCGGTCGGCACCCACAAGAAGCCCATTGCTACCATGGCCGCCGATGGCAGCTTCATTGTCGTCGTGTGGGAGTACAACAATGCCGCCAAAACGGTCAAGAATATCCTGGGGCGGCGATACGATAAATCAAGCGGTGTCTGAGGTAGCGAGTTTCAGATCAATACGACCACGGGGGATCATAAGGGCCCCATCGTCTCCATCGTCTACGATGCCACCAATCCCTCCAACCCCTTCAACGGGATATTCATGGTCGTATGGGAGAACAAGGTTCCCCCGGTTGTCAATGTATTGGCCCGGCGCTACGACAAGTTGGGAAATGACCTGGATCCTGCACAGCGCAAGGTCAATACGGCCGTATATGAAAACAAAAAACCCGATGTCTCCGCTTCTCTCGACGGAAGTTTCGTCGTGGTATGGGAGAACAAAAATCCCGACAAGGTCGCTAATCCTAATAAAGACAGCAAGATCTTGGCGCAGCAATTCGATCCATCGGGCGTCGCCGTCAATGGTGAGTTAACGATCAGTGCATCAGGCCCTGGCGAAAACAAGAAGCCCCATATCGGAACAGCGAAAAGCCCACCCGCTACCGTTTCATTCGTCATCGTATGGGAGAATAAAACCACCGGAAATGTTTTTACTCGTCGATACGATGCCTCGGGAAACCCGCTGGGTGCACCCGATCCCGTTGGAACACTGGATCTTCTGAATCTGTTGAGTAAAGGCCCCGATATCGCGGTGGGGGCCGATGGCCGGTACGCAATCGCCTGGGAAGACGATGACGCAAGGGATGTGCTCGTCCGACTGTATGACGCCGCGGGCAATCCGGTCACTGGTGTACAACATGTCAATACCTCGTCCGGCCAGCACAAGAAACCGCAAGTCTCGATGGCTGCGGACGGCAGTTTCGTAGTCGTCTGGGAGGCCAAGACCGCGACGGACGTGTATGCACGGCGATACAATGCATCGGGAAATGCGATCAGCGGCGAGATCGTCGTGAACACGACGACGCTGCTCGAACAGAAGAAACCCATCATCACGATGGCACCCGATGGGGCGTTCGTCGTGGTCTGGGAAGACAAGAACACGAAGGAGATTTCCGGCCAACGGTTTGACGTGTCCGGCAATCCGAAATGCCCGGAATTCAGTGTCAACAAGAACTCGTCATGCGGCGTCCGCGTGCTGAACTGGACCGAGGTGCCCAATCGGGCGCCCTGATACACTTTCCATGCAACTCTATGTTTGACAACAACTTACCGAGGAGAATGCGTAGGGGGCGCAGTGATTCATCCCGGTATTTTTTTCTCCTCGCTTTTTCATCTCCTCGTCTCTCCGCGACCTCTGCGGTAATTCCCTTTTCCACCCATTGAAAGCGTACCAGATTGGTACTATATTACGAGTGGAATTGCCGATAAGTTGGAAGGATCGGTCCTGATTGATGTTTGCCCTGACTCGCAAGACAGACTACGCGATCATCGCCCTGAGCCACATGGCCCGAAACCCCGACTGCGTCTGCACGGCCCGGGAGATCTCGAAACGCTTTCATGTCCCCACGGCCCTCTTAATGAATGTGCTGAAGGTTCTCGGCCAGGGCGAGATGATCCGCTCCATCCGCGGAGCCCGCGGCGGCTATGTACTGGCCCAGCCTGCGATCCAGATCACACTCGCCAACATCATCGCCGCCGTCGAGGGGCCGATCCGATTCGTCCAATGCACCGGGGATCAGGCGCATCCCGACGCGGTGTGTGATCTTCACGAAGTCTGCCCGGTCAAGGTGCCGGTCCACCGGATACACGATCGGCTCAACGACTTTCTGAGCCAAATCACGCTCGCCGAGATCGTGGACGACACATTCATGGAAAAACAGGGCGTGGCCCTGTCCGTGGAAGGAGAGTTATTGAACAATAAGGAATCAGTTTTTGCCGGGGCGGCACCGCCCCTCGGCGAGGCTTAGTCAGACAGGAGACTAAATAAAATGGCGATCGAGATCACCGAACGGGCCTCACAGGAGGTCAAGACCATTATCAATGATCAGAAACTCGATGCGGAAACGACCTTTCTCCGCATCGGCGTGAAGGGGGGCGGATGCAGCGGCTTCTCCTATACGTTGGATCTCACGGAGAACCGTACCGAGACCGACGAGGAATGGGTGCAGCACGGGATCAAGGTCATCACCGATCCGATCAGCCTCAACCATCTCGACGGCGTCTCGGTGGATTTCAAGGATGAGATGATGGGTCGCGGCTTCGTCTTCAACAACCCGAAGGCCACCCACGTCTGCGGCTGCGGCAGCAGCTTCAGCACCTAGCAACCCGCCCAGCAACGGTGGCACAGGTTTCCAACCCGTTGCGGGACGGCTTGAAAAAAACGATGCCACACGCGGTGGATATATTCTCCACCGATGAATCTCGGATCAGGTGAGCACCTCGGGCTCGAATATGGAACGAACACCGATCATGACATGGCAGCGGGATACCGACAGTTGGAAAATTAGTACGAAATAGGTACCACTCAATGTCACATAATCGGAACACATCCCACAGGATCTCTGTAATGGACAGCCATCACAAATCCGGCGTTCGGTTTCGAACCACGCCCCGCACATTCATCGGAGCCGCAACCCTATGACTCGGGCATCAAGCGATACAATCGATCATTGGGCGAGCCAGGAATACAAGTACGGATTCGTGACCGACATCGACGCGGACAGCGCCCCACCGGGCCTGAACGAAGACATCGTCCGCCTCATTTCCGCCAAGAAGGAGGAACCCGACTGGCTGCTCGACTGGCGCCTGAAGGCCTTCCGCCACTGGCAGACAATGACCGAACCGTCCTGGGGCAAGCTGCACTATCCCGAAATCAACTACCAGGACATCATCTACTACTCGGCCCCGAAGCAGGAAAAAGACAAGCCTCAAAGCCTGGAAGAGGTCGACCCGAAGCTCCTCGAGACCTACGAAAAGCTGGGCATCCCGCTCAACGAACAGGCCGCCCTCGCCGGCGTGGCCGGCGCGAATGTCGCCGTCGACGCCGTCTTCGACAGCGTCTCGGTCGGCACGACCTTCAAGGACAAGCTCGCCGAACTCGGCATCATCTTCTGCTCATTCTCCGAGGCCGTGAAGGAGCAGCCGGAACTCGTCCGCAAGTACCTCGGCTCGGTCGTCCCCTACTCCGACAACTTCTTCGCGACGCTCAACTCCGCCGTCTTTTCCGACGGCTCGTTCGCCTTCATCCCCAAAGGCGTCAAGTGTCCGATGGACCTCTCCACCTATTTCCGGATCAACGCCGCCTCGACCGGTCAATTCGAAAGAACCCTGCTCATCGCCGAAGAGGGCGCGAGTTGCAGCTACCTCGAAGGCTGCACCGCCCCGATGCGCGACGAGAACCAGCTCCACGCGGCGGTCGTCGAACTCGTCGCCCTCGACAATGCCTCGATCAAGTATTCCACGATCCAGAACTGGTACCCGGGCGACGAAAACGGCGTCGGCGGCATCTACAATTTCGTCACCAAGCGCGGCAAGTGTCTCGGCCGCAAGTCGCACATCTCCTGGACCCAGGTCGAGACCGGCTCGGCCATCACCTGGAAATATCCCAGTTGCATCCTCCAGGGCGACGACTCACTGGGCGAGTTCTACTCGGTCGCCCTGACCAACAAGCGCCAGCAGGCTGACACCGGCACCAAGATGATCCACATCGGAAAGAATACCAAAAGCTATATTATTTCCAAGGGGATCTCCGCAGGCCGAGGCCACAATACCTATCGTGGCCAGGTGAAGATCAACAAGGGGGCGTCCGGCGCGCGCAACTTCACCCAGTGCGACTCGATGCTGATCGGCGACAGGTGTGGGGCCCACACCTTTCCCTATATAGAGGTGCGAAACAACTCGGCCCAGATGGAACACGAGGCGACGACCTCGAAGATCGGCGAGGACCAGCTTTTCTACTGCAACCAGCGCGGCATTTCCACCGAAGACGCGGTCGGCATGATCGTCAACGGTTTCTGCAAGGAGGTCTTCCGCGAACTACCCATGGAATTCGCCGTCGAGGCCCAGAAGTTGCTCGAAGTCAGCCTCGAAGGAAGCGTCGGATAGTTAATCATCAGCGGGACGGTCCCCCCCGTGTCGGTTTGATCCAACCCGGCGTACCGGTTTGACCTAAACCCCGTGCCGGTTTAACCCAAGCCGGGGAGCATCGGCGTCCCGCCGGTCGTTGTTTTTGTTGTTTTTGTTGTTGTTGTTGATCAGATGGGATACATCGGCGCCCCGCCGGTCAATGCAGATTGACACAACCGCGTCACGTAACTGTTTGGACGCACTCTGAGGAACACGCATGCTAGAAGTCCGCAATCTACACGCCAGTATCGAAGGACACGAAATTCTCAAGGGCCTCAACCTGACAATCAAGGACGGTGAGGTGCATTCCATCATGGGCCCCAACGGCTCCGGAAAAAGCACCCTCGCCCAGGTACTCGCCGGTCACGAGCGCTTCGAAGTCACCGCTGGTGAGGTGCTCTACGACGGTAAGGATTTGCTCGACATGAGCCCCGACGAGCGTGCCCGCGACGGCATATTCCTCGCCTTTCAATATCCCGTCGAGATCCCCGGCGTCAGCACGAGCTATTTCCTCAAGGCGGCCGTCAACGCCCAACGCAAACATCGCGGGCTCGACCAGATGTGCGCCACCGAGTTCCTCGCCATGGTCAAGGAAAAGATGAAACTGGTCGACATGGACGAGAAACTGCTCAACCGGGCGATCAACGAGGGCTTCTCCGGCGGAGAGAAAAAACGCAACGAGGTCTTCCAGATGGCCGTCATGGAGCCAAAGCTGGCCATCCTCGACGAGACCGACTCCGGTCTCGACATCGACGCCCTCAAGATCGTCGCCAACGGCGTCAACAAACTCCGCGGCCCAGACCGGTCGATGATCGTCGTCACCCACTACCAGCGCCTGCTCAACTATATCGTCCCCGATTACGTGCACGTCCTTGTGGACGGCCGTCTGGTTCGATCCGGCGGCAAGGAATTGGCGCTGGAGCTGGAAGAAAGAGGCTACACCTGGGCCAACGACGACATTTCCACGGCGGCTGTATCGTGATAAGGACATCTTCCAACATGGCCGACACCACCCAAAAAGAGAAATCCTGGTCAGAGAAGTTCGATCGACTTCGGACCGAACTGGGCAGGGATTGGTTGTCGTACACCCGCGAATCCGCGATGGCGCGCTTTGGCGCCATGGGCTTCCCATCCCCCACACACGAAGAATGGCGATTCACAAACGTCGCACCGATCACCCGGATTCCTTTTGAGCCCGCGGATTCGTCCGAGGCCCGCGTGACTCCTGCCGATCTTGCTCCGTTTCTGTTCGATCCCGAACAGTGCCATCTGCTGGTCTTCGTCAACGGTCGCCACACCCCGAAGCTGTCAACGGCACAGGGCCTGCCAAATGGCGTTCGCGTCATGAACCTCGCCGAAGCCATGCGCACCGAACACATAACCGTCGAAGCCCACCTGGCCCGCCATGCGAATTACCAGGAACAGGCATTCATCGCGCTGAACACGGCCTTCATCCGGGACGGCGCCTTTGTCCATATCCCGAAGGGTACGATCGTCGAGAAACCGATTCACCTGTTATTTGTCACACGAACCGACGACCGCGCGATCGTCACCCATCCGCGAACCCTGATCGTCGCCGGGGAGAACAGCCAGGTAACGCTCGTCGAGTCCTACGCCGGTCTCGGCGGCGGCCCCAGCTTCACCAACGCCGTCACCGAAATCGTCGCCGGCGAAAACGCCGTTATCGACCATTACAAAGTCGAACGCGAACCCGACCCGGTCTTCCACATCACCGCCCGGCAGATCCGCCAGGCACGAAGCAGCAACGTCTCCTCGCACACCCTCTCGTTCGGCGGCGGACTGGTGCGAAACGACATCAACACCCTGCTCGGCGGCGAGGGCTGCAACTGCATGCTCAACGGACTCTACGTCCTCAACGATTCGCAGCACGTAGACAACCATCTGCGCGTCGATCACGCCAGCCCGCATTGCAACAGTTGGGAATACTTCAAAGGCATCCTCAACGACCGATCACACGGCGTCTTCACCGGCCGAATCATCGTCCGGGAGGATGCCCAAAAGACCGACGCCAAACAGTCCAACATGAACCTCCTTCTCTCCGAGTCGGCGACGGTCAACACCAAACCACAGCTCGAAATCCTCGCCGACGACGTGAAATGCACACACGGTGCGACGATCGGTCAGATCGACGAGAACGCGGTGTTCTACCTTCGTTCGCGAGGCGTCAGCGAGGAGGCCGCCCGCAGCCTGCTCATCTATGCCTTCGCCGGCGAAAGCATCGGCCAGATTCGCCTTGCTCCGCTACGTGAACAACTACAAGACCTCCTGTCCACGCGTCTGCCGCACGGCGACACCCTGAGTTTCGGCAGACCCTTCGAGTACAGCGATGACTTCAGTGAAATTGTCAGATCAGCCGACCGACGCCGGGA
>JBHHUV010000085.1:0-9367 GCA_046754005.1 Phycisphaerae bacterium
GCTCAACACCCTGCGGCGGCGGTTTCATGTCGATAGCGATCGCGTCTATCTGATGGGCTATTCCCTCGGCGGGAGCAACGTGTGGACAGCCACCGTGATGCACGCCGACTGCTTCGCCGGGGTCGTGCCGCTCTCAAACACGCTTCAGATCGTCGGCCGAACGGTTCTCTACGAGGAAGTCCTCGCCAATTGCAGGAACACGGCGATCCTGTTCTGCTGGGGCGCGAACGACACGTTGAACGGCAAGGGGCAACCCTCGCCGACCGGCGGCATTGCCGGCCGGGCAAAGACGATGGCTGCGGTAATTCGCGCGCTCAATTTCAAGGCGTTTGAACCCGTGGAGATTGCCGGAGCGGGCCATCGAGACGTCGCTCCGCCCCAGGAGGCGTTGTTCGAATTGCTCGATCGCCGTCGTATTCGAACACCGAAACGCGTGAGACAAGTCTTTCGACTGCCGGAACAGAGCGCCGCCTATTGGGTTGAGGCAGAGGGCCTGAAGGGGAAGCCATTGCCCAGCGGTCGGTTGAAGATCCCCCAGCGAAAGGGAGAAAGCGCGGCCTCGGCCCAACGACGTTACCTCGTACCCAAACTGGGTCGGGTCGAGGTGCGGCGCAAAGGGCAAACGATCACGATGGATTCGCGTCGGGCCCGGAGGGTGGTGTTGCTGCTGAGCGATGAACTGCTGAATCTGGACAAGTCAGTGAAGATCCGCAAGAAGAAGAAAACCATCTTCAAGGGGAAGATCGATCGGGATATGAATGTCCTGTTGACCGAGGCAGCAAGAGGATGGGATTTCGAACGACTGCACACGGCACGCGTCGTCGTGACCGGATCGGGCAAGGTGACATTCGGTTACAAAACCAAGTAGGATGGGTCATCAGACCCATCTGTTGATCACGCGAAGGGTGGCACTGTCAAGGCACGATCCCCAAGGATCGTACCTTGGCAGTGGTCGGGCCGTGTAAACGTGGCACCCACTATACGGAAGCAGTAGGATGATCCATTATCATGTTTGCATGAAATGGAATGAGTATACTTCGGATTGACTATGGCCATGACATTTTCTCCCGTTGACGAACAAATGAGCATACTGGCACGCGGGTGCGAGGGAATCTACAGCGATCGCGAATTGCGCGACAAGCTGGAGAAGAGCCGAAATGCGAACCGGCCCCTGCGCATCAAGCTGGGCCTGGACCCGACCGCGCCGGACATTCATCTCGGTCACACGGTCGTCTTACGAAAGATGCGCCAGTTTCAGGATATGGGCCACATGGGGGTGATGATCATCGGCGACTTCACCGCGCGGATCGGCGATCCCTCGGGAAAGACCAAAACCAGGCCGGTTCTCGATGAACCGACGATTCAGGACCACGCCAAAACCTACTTCGAGCAGGCAGGGAATGTGCTGGATACCCGGCCCGAAAAACTGGAGATTCGCTACAACGGCGAGTGGCTCTCCAAGATGCACCTTGCGGACATCCTGCGACTCACCAGCCACATGACCGTCGCCCAGATGCTTCAGCGTGAAAACTTCAAGGAGCGAATGAAGAAGGAAGTGGACATCGTGATGACCGAACTGATGTACCCGCTGATGCAGGGGTACGACTCGGTCATGATCGACGCCGACGTCGAACTCGGCGGGACCGATCAGACGTTCAACAACCTCGTAGGCCGTGATCTGATGGATCGATACGGCAAACCCAAGCAGATCGTGATGATCATGCCGATCCTTCGGGGGCTGGACGGCAAAGAGAAGATGAGCAAGTCGCTCGGCAACACCATCGGCCTGACGGATTCACCGAAGGAGATGTTCGGCAAGACGATGAGTATCGCCGACGAGATGATGTGGGAGTGGTATACGCTGCTGACGGAATTTCCATCGACGGAGATTAATACCCTTGTTGATGGTTCGAAGACGCATCCGCGCGACGCGAAGATTCGACTGGCGAAAGCAATTGTCACGCACTACCACGACGCCGACGCGGCCGATCGCGAGGAGCGATTGTGGCAGGAGGTGATGGTCGCCGGCGGGCTGCGCGACGATATTCCCGTCAAGCCGGTCGATCCAAGCCAACTCGAGCCGGACGGCACGATCTGGCTGCCGAAGCTGCTCAAACATTTGGAGTTATGCACCTCCACAAGCGACGGTCGGCGGCTGATTGCCGGCGGCGGTGTCTCCGTCGATCGTGAAAAGGCGACGGACCCGAAGGGAAGCGTGCGACCGGCGGACGGCATGATCGTGCAGGTCGGCAAACGTCGCGTAGTCCGGTGGGAGATGAGACCATGCACATCGCCGTAACTGGAGCGACCGGCTTTCTCGGCCGCTATATCGTGAAGCACCTGCTGAGCACTGGGCATCGCTGCCGGTGCTGGTATCGGCCGAAGTCCGACCGGTGCGGGTTTGAATTCGCCAACGAGCGAATTGAATGGGTTCCCGGCGCGCTGGAAGATCCGAACACCTTTCGATCACTCTGTGACGGTGTCGATGCTGTCATTCACAGTGCATTGTATCGACCCGGCGGCCTGGGTTTCCGGGCCGCGGGCCGTGAAGCCCTCGACGAATTCGCCCGCATCAATCTGCTGGGTTCGCTCTCATTGATGATCCGCGCGAGGGAATGCGACGTTCCGCGATTCGTCCTCATCTCCACCTGCGCGGTACACGAAGTCATTCTCGGCGACCGACCACTCGACGAGACCCATCCGCTTTGGCCAAAGAGCCATTACGGCGCCCACAAGGCCGCGTTGGAACAGTTCGTCCATAGCTTCGGGTACGGCGAAGGTTGGCCGATCTGCGCCTTGAGGCCGACGGGCATCTACGGTCTGGCGCATCCGCCATCGGCCAGCCGGTGGTTCGACATCGTTCGTCGAGTGTCCGCCGGTGAGTCGTTTGAAAGCGATAAAGGGGGCAAGGAAGTGCACGCAGCGGATGTCGCGAAGGCGACGGGGCTTCTGCTCGATGCCGACGAGGGGGTGATTCGAGGGAACAGTTTCAACTGCTATGATCGGTATGTGGCGGAGAAGACAATCGCGGAAATGGCGCGAGAGATCAGCGGCAGTCGTACGGAGATTCGCGGGGAGAACCACGGGCCGAAAAATCAGATCGACACCACGCGCATCCGCGAACTCGGCATGGCCTTCGGGGGCGAGCCGCTTCTGCGCCGAACCGTGGAGCAACTGGTCACCGCATGTATGCGCTGACCGCCCCGTAATCCCGGCGCGCCGGGACGGCCCCGATAGTCGACGGAACTATAAACACTCATCTATGCCCTATTACTTGAGTCCGAGGCGTCTGCAGATTTCGTGCTGGAGGCCTCCACGACAGGCGTTTCTTTTAGAGTCAAGACGACGCTTGTCATCGTCTTCAAAGATGCCCGGCAGGCCCCCCTGCCCGATGCCGAAATCACCCTCACGCCGGCCCTGGGAGGTCTGCACGGGTGTCTGCCCCAGACCGTCGGTATCGTGATCGACACCCATACCCGGTAGGTTCATCCCGTCGCCGGGTGTGCCCGGATGGAGGAAGTCCGGCAGGTTCCCGCCCTGGGAGAAGAAGATCCCGATCCCGCGATCGTGAATCAGGTTCATGAGTTGATCGGTGCCTTTCAATCCGAACAGATCGTTGATGCTGATCTCACGGTCGAGCTGCATGCTCATGATCGCCTGGGCCATGCGATGGGTGACCGCCTGACCGGGTGTCAGGAAACGCGATCGGGCGCCGAGGTAATTCCCGTTTCGTCCGTACTGGAGCTGGATTGCCTGAATCAGGCCACGGCCCTGGTCCGACAGCCGCATGGCGAACTGGCCATTACGATAGGTGATTTCAAAGATGTCGGTCCCGCGCTTGCTGAGCGTCGCGGCGGGGCAGGTGATCTCCATGTCGCTGCGAACGCCACCTTCGGCCACACCGGCCCGGATGATGCCATAACCAAGATCGAGTCGGGCCTTCGCCACGCCTCTCTTGATCGACAGCTCCTGGATATTCACCAGCGAACCCCGGCCGATCCACAGAACCGTCGGAGGCGTCGCCGGCCGCGCGACTAACTTCACGCTGCTTCGCCAGGGAACAGAGACCTGCAATCCGGTCCCCAGAAGATCCCCCTTCTGAATGTAGCGCCACGCAGCCGTATCCATCGGATCGATGCCGATTCGACTGACGCGGACCTTGCCCTGAACCTGGTGAACCTCGTAGCGCAGTCCACCACCGGGCTTCGTCGGTTGCGCAGCAGGCTTCGGATCGGGCGCCTGGCTCCAGACAGGCCCGGCAATCATACCGCTGAACAGTCCTGCCAGCGCAAATACAAGAGCTGTTTTGCGTGTCATGGGATCTCCATCTTCGATCGGCCCTCATCCGGCCGACGCCTACGGTTCGATCTCCCGTGTCTGTCCGCTCGGTGGCGGAACGATCAACTCGCCTTGTGCATCACGATCCGTCTCATCGCGGAGGTCGATACCCGCTGTTTCATACAATCCCTTCTTCTCCATCAGGGCATCGGCCTTGCTCATCAACGCGAAGAGCGCCGAGCCGGTCATGTACTGATAATCCACCGAATCCGCGATCATCTTCCGGTAGATCAACTCCCGCAGGGCGTAGCGTCGATCACCCAGGCCCCAGGAGCCGAACAGGTTCATGTTCACGCCACCGGGCAGTCGGCAGATCCGGCAGACCATGTATGCAACCGAGCCGGCATCCACCACGTTCTCGGGGTGCAAGTCCCATGCCGCCCGGGCGATGCCCCGCGATTCCAAGTCGGCCCGGCGAGCCTCAAATCCGTCGAGCTTGTCTTCTCCATCCGCCAGGATGAGCATCGCCCGATAGGCCTCATCGACCGTAACTAATGGTGCATTCACGAGATAGGCCTGAAATCCTTCGTCCGAGAGGGTGGTCGAATCGACCGTCGGCTCGATCGTTCGAGGCCCCGCGCAGCCCCAGATTCCGACGAGAACCACCGGAAACCAATATGCGATTCGGACCGAACCCACCACTCGGGATTGTCTATTGGTAATTCTACCCATTTTGAGTCCGTCCTATACGTCCCTCATTACCCAGCCGAAGTGGCATCAGAACGACCAGGTAACGCCAGTCAGCAGGAAGGTTCGAGTCGTGCGGTCAGTGAAGGCCTTGCCCGGGAAAAATGCGCCGAATCGAACCGTCCATGCCAGATCGTTGAAGATACGATAGTTCGCGAAGTAGTCCATCTCCCAGCCGAGGTAGCCGCTCTGGCGGTTGGCGAGACCGTCGCTGACGGCGGCGTTGGAACGATGCTTTTGAAACAGAAACCAGTCCGTCCCCAGTTCCAGATCCTTGGCCGCCTCGACCTCCGGGAGCGGCCGGAAGGAACCGCCCAACCGCCAGACGTGGATGTTGCTGAGCCGGGGTGAAAAGGCGATGCCCGTATCCCGAAAGCCGAAGCCCACGAATCCGCGATCGACGTGGTCGCGTCGATTGCCGCCGGCGGCGTTGGTCGGGCTGCCGAGCCGGTTGGCATCACCGCTGGCAAACATCCACTCCGCCGAGAGGACCGGCTTGGTCTTGTGGCGGAAGTAATAGTCCAGCCGATGATCGAAGCCCCAGGACTTGATGTCGCTCCGATTGATAAACCGTTGGTGGTTGTAGCTGCGACCGCGCTCGAACACCCACTCGCTGCTGTATCGCAGGTTGTCCACGAGTTCGCCGGTCGAACCGAAGCCGATGTAGCGCGAGTCGTAGCGATATTGTTGAAACAAGTTCGGGGGATCCTCGGTGGTGTGATCGTCCTGCCAGGCGATATAGACGAATGGTTCATGCTCGTCCCAGCCCTTGTAGCGTTCTTCGAGGATCAGGAAGACGCGATCGCTGTGGTCGGCCACGGGCCGGCTGCGGTCGATATTCTCCGTGCTCGCCGGCGTCTTGCCGGCCAGGAACGTCGTTTCAAAGCCCGCCACCTCGCCCTGTAGGCTGACATGATCCAGCGTCAGGTCAATCGCATAGCCGGTGCCGGCGTAGACGAGATCACGCCCCATCTTCAGCTTGAGTTCGAACGGTTTTTCGACACCCCCGTGGACGCGGAGGGCCTGGGCGATGTCGAACTGGTACCAGCCGCGCTCGAGGTTCGGGCCGTCCAGATCATCCTCGTTTCGCGTGAAGGCATCGCCCGCGTTCCAGTCGAAATAAGACGCACGCATACGGGCGTAGGCTTCGTGAACACCCTCGTCCGCGCTGAGCGAGGCCCAGAGCCTCAGCTCGTTCTGGCGAAGGGTTCGGCTGCTCTCGAATCCGTCGTCGAACAGGAAGAAATAGGAATTGAACCATCCACCGTAGTCGATTCGGATCTTCTGGGAAGGGGGCAGGGCCTCGCGGAGGCGGCGTTCGTTTTCGCGCTCGAGGGCGCGCTGGCGTTCCAGGAAGGCGCTGCTGACACCGCGCGAGGATCCGGCATCGAGGCTCAGTTGGGCAACCGCCGGTCCGGAACACACGATGAGACACATCGCGGCACCGAGAATCAGGGGGTATCGTGGCGTCGCGCTCCGCAATGCCGACCTTTCATCTGCTATCGAGCTATCGGCGGCTGTGATTTCGACTGTCGCATCAGCATGGCGCCGCCCATCTTTTCTATCAGGCTCGCATCCTTGTCCGATTTCCAGCAATTTGCAAGCGCGACGGTATCCTGTTTCATGGATTCAGCGTGGTTGCCAGATTCGTCGGTCTTTCGCCATGAAACGGGTTATAATGCCGGAAGGACGCATGGACTTCACGCGATCGATCCCGACGGATCCAACCTGTTTGCCGGAGGACACCCACCTCATGCCCGCATTTCACAAACGACCCGACTGGCGGATACTCGGTCTTCAACCGACTGATCCGGAATACGCCCTCGACCGACGCAGATTTCTCGCGTCGCTGGGTGTTGGCGGTCTGTCTCTGAGCGGTTTGATTGTCGGCTGCAAACAGACGGCCGATGCCGATGCGCCGCCCGGCCGGGCGACCCGGCCCGCCCGACCGGGCCTGTATCCGGCGAAACGAAACCCGAGTTTCACGCTGGATCGCAAACTCACCCGGCGAGACGCGGTCCTGCGTCATGTCAATTACTACGAGTTCGACGCTTCGAACAAACCGCGCGCCGTCCAGTTGGCACAGAAACTCGTCACCCACCCTTGGACGATCTCGGTGACCGGCCGCGTCAAGAAGCCGAAGACCTTCGGCGTCGAGGAACTGGTTGGGCGCCTTCCGCTTGAGGAGCGGCTCTATCGCCATCGCTGTGTAGAGACCTGGGCGATGGCCCTGCCGTGGACGGGATTTCCGCTTCGGCGCTTGCTCGATCTCGTCGAGCCACTTTCCTCCGCGAAGTATGTTCGCTTTGTCTCGTTCAACCGGCCCGAACAGGCCCCGGGGATGCGTGCGGACAGCGGCTATCCTTGGCCGTATCACGAAGGCCTGCGGATGGACGAGGCGCGCAACGATCTGGCGCTGTTGGCCACGGGGATGTACGGGGCGCCGCTGTCGAAGCAGAACGGCGCGCCTATCCGGTTGGTCGTCCCCTGGAAATACGGCTACAAGAGCATCAAGGCGATAGTCGAGATCCAACTTGTTGAGAAACAGCCGTCCACCTTTTGGAACACCGTGAATCCGCGGGAGTACGGCTTCGAATCGAATGTCAATCCGGCGGTTCCACATCCGCGTTGGTCGCAGGCGGAGGAATGGATGATCGACGGCAATCGGAGCGTCAAGCGCGACACGCAGGCGTTCAACGGCTACGCCGATCTCGTGGCCGGGCTGTATTCATAGGCAATAATCTCACATGATCCTGTGGCACTGGTTTCCAACCGGTGCGAAACTCGCGATGAAACACAATCGTGGATTCATTTCAGGCGGAATATTTACCTCCGGCTTTTTGTGATGGACGAATTGTACCGCCCTTTCAGGGCTGGGTGTGTTGGGGTGGGCTGACATGTTGCGCCCCTTCGGGGCAAAAAAAGAAACAAGCCGGGGCAAAAAAGCGGCAAGCGATCGGAGGGGTCGATTACCGCTTTGGGTGTGCCGGGCGCGCGCCTCAACCCGTGTCTCAATTATGACATCTGTATAAAAAGCGTCGATTGGAAACCGAGAACACAGTGCGGTCTTCGGCCACAACCAATGGAACTACCGATGGTTCCGGCCGCATCCGCGAAAAATTTGTAAAGACGCAGAGAAATACAGGGTAAGGAGCATAGGACTATCTGGGGCGCTCTAATTAGCCGTCAGTGGCGTTTCGAGGATCAGCCGCGTCCGCCGGGTCTTGCGCCGCGCCGCCCCGGTCGACCCCTTCGGCCGGGCTTTTCGGGCTGGTCGGCCTCCTCTTTTTCGTCGGGCGTCATCATCTCGACCAGCATGCTCACCTTGGTGCTGAAGACCACCCGAACCTCGACCATCTGGCCGATCTCGAAGTCGTCAAGATCCAGTTCATCCTGGCCCGCCTTATATTTACTCATGTCTTCAAATGGACGCAGCTTGACCTTTCGGGCGGGAATCTTCTTGTTTTCTTTTTTCTTGCTGTTGCCCTGGTCCGGCTTCGAAGGCCGCCTGGGCCAGGGTCGGCCGTCTTTCGGCCGTGCCCGTTTCAAGACAATTTGTCCGTCCTCGATCTCCGCTATCTTCCCTTCGACCAGGATCGTGTCGAAGTTCAGCGTGCGAAGTTCCTTGGGCTTGATCCGCTTCTTCGATTCGGGATCTTCAAACACCCAGCCCGCCGTAACGTACAAGCCCTTCATGAAGATCTCGGAGTAATCCTCGACATCCTCGAACTTGTGGCCCCCCACCTGGATCACCAGGCCCTCGCCCGTCTGCATCTCCTCATCCACCTCCTCCGGTCGGCGGATCTTGAGCGAGAGCGTCTTCTTGCTCTTGTCCATCGGGATGATTCGCAGGGTTCCGATCAGGTCGGGATCGCGTTCCAAGGCACGCTCCGAGGCCGGCTTGAAGGATTGGATGATCCCCTGAACGCTGCCCGGAATCTCCTTCGGCTTCTCGATCGGTTGGCGGGTGGGCCTTTTCTTCCCTCCTCGTCGACCGCCACGGCCCATGCCGCCGCCGCCGAGCTGTGCCTCGGCCGGTAGCGCGCCGAACAGCAAGGCTCCCGCCGCGACGATGATCCACAATCGATTCCATCGAGATCCTGGCTTGCGATCAACTGACATGGGAGTTTTCTCCTTGTTAGCGGGGAAACAGGCAGGGTTGTCGGCATTTCCCCGGACGAATGCGGACCCGCTGGGGACGCCAAGTCCGCAGCGGATCATTCCTCCTATATGGTACGGCCCCCGACTGCCAGAGTCCACACCCGATCCGGATCGCGGCATGGGCCCGGTCCATGACAGTTCAGGCGGGATCTTGGCGCAGCACAGTCCGGCGAAATCCGCC
>JBHHUV010000086.1:0-9361 GCA_046754005.1 Phycisphaerae bacterium
TGCTGGGCGGCCTGTCCTACAGCCTGACGCTCCATGCCTTTGACATCTTCCGGGATAATGTCGATCGGCGACTCCTGGCCCGGAAGATCAACGCCTCGCGATTCACGGTCACAGTGAGTGAATACAACAAGCGATTTTTGACGAGCCTGCCGGACGTGAACCCGGAGAAGGTACGCGTCAATTACAACGGGATCGACCTGGATCGGTTTCACTCGAACGGCGTGGAGCGCGCACCCACGACAGTCTTCGGCGTCGGGCGTCTGATCGAGAAAAAGGGGTTCATTCATCTCGTGCATGCGATCGAGCGGTTGCACGACGCGGGTATGGATGTGCGGTGCAGGATCGCCGGCGACGGCCCCGAGAAATCTCGATTGAAGGCGGAGATCAAGCGGGCCGGTTTGAAATCGCTGGTAGAACTAGCCGGACCGCTCGAACAAAACGTGGTACGCGAAGAAATGCAGCGGGCCGGCTGCTTTGTGTTGCCGTGCGTCGAGGCGAAGGACGGCAACGTGGACGCCCTGCCCACGGTGCTCTTGGAAGCGCTCGGGTGTTCGTGCCCCTCCATCAGCACCCGGATCAGCGGGGTGCCCGAGATCATCGAGGACGGCGTGAGCGGACTCCTGGTCGAGCCTGAAGATGAGGCGGGGCTGGCCGAGGCGATCCAGAGGATCGTCGAGGATGCCTCCTTTGCCCAGCGGCTGTCGGCAGGTTCGCGAGAGCGGGCCGCCGATCGATTCGACGTTCGTAAAAATGTGGCGATCATGCACGAATGGCTGCTGAACGCGGCGGCCTCACGCCGTGACAGATCGTCAAAAAAAAATGAGGAAGTGCAGGTGTCGGCCGATCGGGCGTTCGGGTCCGTCGCGGCCAAGGTTCCGTGATGTTTAATTGGACATTCAAGACACGACGCGGCAAGCTGGACATCCAGCGTCTGCGCGCGATTTGGTCGCGATTCAGCCACTATATCAAGCCGCACCGTATGAAGCTGGTCGGCGCCTTGGTCGGCGCCATCGGCGCGGTCTGTCTGCAGGTCGTTGCGCCCTGGCCCATCAAGATCATCTTCGACCACGTACTTTCAGATCACATGCCCAATTCGTGGATTGCCCGGGCGCTGCCGCGGGATACCTTTTCGCCCGTGCATATTCTGGGCTGGGTTTGTGGGGCGATCCTGCTGATCGCAATTCTGGATGCCTTCGCCTCGCACATGCGGGACATTCTCCTGGCACAGACCGGGCAACGCGTGGTCGGCAAGATCCGTCAGGATCTCTTCGGTCATCTTCAGACACTTTCCCCCACCGTCTTTGAGCAGAAGAAAACCGGCGACCTGTTGATGCGCTTGACAGGCGACATCCAGATGTTGCGTCAGTTGCTCGTGAACGCGGTGATCGGCGCGGGCCAGAGCGGGCTGGTGATCTTCTCGATGATCGCGGCGATGTTCTGGCTGAATCCCACGCTCGCGGCACTGGGTTTGGCGACGGTACCGATCGCGTTGTACGCGACGTGGCGAACCACGCGGCAGATCCGCAGGGCCACCCACAAGCAGAGGGAAAACGAAAGCATCGTCGCCAGCGTGGCCCATGACGTTCTCGGCGCCATGTCGGTGGTGCAGGCCTACAACCGGGAGGCGATCGAACACAAGCGTTTTTCACGGAGCAACCGCAGCGCCATCCGTGCCGGTGTAAGAACAACACGATTGGAATCGAAACTGTATCGGATCATCGCGGTCGCCTCGGCGGTGGGTATGTGCCTGATCCTCTATGTCGGCGTCAGCTCGGTTCTGACCAAGGCAATGACCGCGGGCGATCTGCTGGTGTTCATTTCCTATCTGCGTGGCATGCAAAAGCCAATGCGGAACCTGGCCAAACTCTCGGGGCAGGTCGCGAAGGCGACGGCGTGCGGACAGCGGGTGGCGGACGTATTCGCGATTCAACCGGACATTCAAAACAAGCCGGGCGCGACCGAGCTGACGTCGGTCGTCGGCACGATCGAGCTGGATCACGTGACGTTCAGCTACGAGGAGCGCACCCCGGCGTTGGAAGACATCAGCCTGACGTTTCGCCCGGGAGAACGGATCGCCGTCGTGGGCCATACGGGAGCCGGCAAGAGCACGCTAGCCAAACTGCTCTTGCGATTTTACGACCCGCAGGAGGGCAGCGTGCAGGTGGACGGGACGGATATCCGCGACGTCACGGTGGAGTCCCTTCGCCGAAACATCGGCTGGGTCCATCAAGACACCCTGCTGTTTGGCATGAGCATCGAGGAAAACATCGCGCTTGGCTGTCCGGACGCGAGTCCGGAGGCGATTCGAGAAGTGGCCCGCCGGGTGTGTGCCGACGAATTCATCGAGGCCTTGCCCGAGGGATACGCGACGGTGCTCGGGCAGAACGGCACGACGCTTTCAGGCGGCCAGCGCCAGCGGTTGGCATTGGCGCGGGCACTGTTGCGCGAGGCGCCGATCTTGATATTGGATGAGCCGGGAACGGGTCTGGATTCCAAGACTCGCGCTCTGGTGGAAGAGGCGTGGATGTCGCGGGAGAATCGCGCGACAACCCTGCTGATCTGCCATCGGCTGAATGATATGGAACGTTTCGACCGGATCGTGATGCTGTCAGGGGGCAGAATTCACGGCATCGGTCCGCACGAGAAACTCCTGGCGTCCGGAGGGCAGTACGCGGCCTTGTTTGCCGCGGGCCGGGATGATCGCGCATTGTTGCCTATGGGGGGGAAAGCAGCGTGTTAAAGATGGGAATAGAACTACCGGCGGATGCCCGTATCGGATTGGTGGTGGAGGCCTTCAATCCGGATCGCGTGTTGATGGCATGCCGCGAACAACTGACGCACATTCCAAAGGAGACACGTTCTCGCTGGACGTGCTGTCGGGTCGTGGAGGCCTTGTATCATCCGGATCGCTACATCCGCGTGGCCTATGCACTATTGGATGACGAGACGATTCCGTTGAACCGGAATTGGCCGCAGGGTCAGATCGTTTACCTGCACGCGCCGCTGCGCGAGCCGATGTCGCGTCGCGGCCATGTGCTGTCGTTCGACGACACAGAGGTGGAGGCCTATCTCTTTCCAAACGATCGGCGACTTCGCGGATTGCGAAAGTTTCAGGGGCGCGCCGATGCGTCGGAGGTCTGGCAGAATTGGATCGACGCATCGTCCGATGATTTTCGGATCGATCCGGACACCCTGCGCCGCGTGATGATCCGGTATGTTCCCGAGCAGAAGTGGATCGTGCGCCTTCGGGCGCGCGGGATTGAGACCGGCACGGGCACGCCGTCGAAGCGGAGCATTGCGGTCCGATCGGCGTCGAGCGATTCCTGCGAGGTATTGGCGCGGCGGCATCAGTCGCTGTCCGATCAGATTGCGGAATGCGACAATCCCTTCACGATCCCCGCTGTCGTCGGCACCGATATCAAGGGTGGCCTGATCGCGACGGAATGGCTCAAAGGCCAATCGCTTGTCGAGACGCTTCAGTCTGAATCTCCGCGGGATGTGATGCATCGGGTGGTGGAGGTGTTGTCGTCGTTTCACGGAATGGTTGTGGATCGGCTGCCCATGTTGACGGGAACCGGGCTGCGGCGTCGCGTGCAGATGGCGGTAGACGATCTGATGATCGCGTGTCCCGCGTTGAAAGAGGAATTGCGCGACATCGACCAAAAATTACAAAACAGCCTGGGATGCATCCACGTGGATGAACCGGTGACGCTGCACAATGATTTTCATTGGAACCAGTTGCGGATCAGCGACGAACGGATGGCGTTGATGGATCTGGAGCGGATGTGTATCGGAGATCCCCTGATTGACGTGGCCAACTTTGCGGGGCAGGTGCGGATGCTGGGCCTGCGCCCGGAGCACGACATCGATTGTGCCACGGCGACGATGTGGGCCTACGCCTTTCTCGAGGAATGGTCCGTCTATACATGCCAGAACATTCATCCGATTCGTTTTCGATGCTATCTGGCGGTTTCGCTCCTGGATTTGGCGCGCGGAATGATGCGGCACCTCCGCCCCGGTTGGCAGGAGTTGGCCCATCGTTGCGTCGATCTGGCGAGTGGGGATCTGGGATCGCTCTCAAAGGAGGCGGCGTCGGCATGATCCACGCATCGAATCAATCACGGATGACCGGTCCGAGGGCCGAGCTGTTCGACCTCGAACAGGTCGGTTCACTGCTGCGTGATGAGGTGTCGTGGCCGTGGGCGTCCAATCTTCGCGACGTCATATTGGAACGATGCTGGCCGTCTCGCAACGGGGGATACGTGTTTGAGTGGTCCTTTGCAGTGCCCGGTCAGGGGCGACGTACGCTGTTCGGCCAAACCGGGCAAGATCCCTCCGAAAATGGGTCCGAGACGCTCCGCACGGCGCAGGACACCGATGATGGGATTCGCGATGTGCGCGTGTCCGTTCCATCCTGGGGCCTGCTGCTTCATACCCCGGATCGTGATCCGCGTCTGCCGCAATTGGGGCAATGCCTCGACGGGGAACGAATGGAGGATCTACTAAACGCTGTGTTGGCGCGGATGAACGGGGGCCAGGCGGTTCCATTCACACGCATCGCGTGCCGATTGCTGGGCTATCGACCGGGCCGCCGGGCGGCGATCGCCTACTGCGACACGGCCTCCGAGGCGCGGGCTCCCCTGTTGATCGGAAAGACCTATGTCGATGATCGCGGGGAGCGATTGGCCCTGCTGCACACGGAACTGAACGAACAGATCACCCATCATTCGGATCGTCAAGTCAAGGTGCCTTCAGTGGTCGACATGCTTCCCGACCTGCACATGTCATTGTTTGATCATTCTCGCGGTCGGGCGATGGACGACACCGCGTGGTGGGCGGCGGAAGACGCGGTGCGGGCGGCGGATTCGTTGGCCGCGCTGCATCGCTGCGTGGTTCCGGGTTTGCGGATCTTCTCGATCCAGGATGAGTTTGACGTCACGAAGCACTGGCATTCCGTGTTGCAGCGGCTGAATCCTCCGATGGCCACGGCGACGCGTCCGATCCTGGAGGCACTATCGCATCTGAGTTCCTGTGTGAACAACACGCGCCGATGCATGGTTCATCGTGATTTTCATGAAGGGCAACTATTGATCGGCCGCCGCGTGACCACCCTGTTGGACCTGGATACCCTGGCCCTTTCGCATCCATGCCTGGACCTGGGCAATCTATTGGCCCATCTGTATCTGGATCGATGGGGCAAGGGGCGAAGCCGGGTCGAATTTGACGAATTGTCCGCGACCGTGATTCATGCGTATGAGTCGCGAATGCCCCCCGTCGATCCAAGGGCGTTGTCGTTTTACACTGCATCCTCGCTGTGTCGCGTGGGCGCGGTTCACGCGATGCGGACCCGGACCGGACGTTTTTCCATGGCGATGTGGGATCTTGCCGAAGAAGTCTTATTGAACGCCAATCGCCGTCCGGGGACGCGAGGATTGGGTTTTCTGGATTCGCGGATTTCAGAATCGGGCACGTCATCGATGCCCCGGCCGATCGGGACGCGATCGGCTCATCAACCCAGCCCCGCGAGAATACGAAATTGAAATGAGTCTGTATTGCTGGAGCGGAATGACGGGGTTGTACCGATGAAGGGTGGGGATGGAGAGTGCGACCAAGATCGGATTCGAAAGTCCAAGACGTCTCATGACGAGGTAAAAACCATGAACATCCGACGACATCGACAACACGGTTTCACCCTGATAGAACTGCTGGTGGTCATCTCGATCATCAGCCTGCTCATGGCCATCCTGCTCCCGGCGATGAGTGCGTCTAGAAAGCGAGCCAAGCGAACGCAATGCCTGACGCGCCTGCGTGAGCTGTATGTGGCCCATGTGGACTACATCAACAACGAAAGCCGCTTCCCGGACCTGAACAACATGGAGGACGATGGCACCTATCAATACAATTACCTGATCTTCGACGGAATGGACTTCGAGCACAACTTTGGTCCGATCATTCAATACAACGGGATGCTGGAGGATATGCGGCCGCTGTATTGCCCGGTCCAACACGATATGTTCCACTCTCAATCGACCCCCGCGAACCCCTGGCCGACGGTGCTGGGTCTCGACACCCGCGCGGGCTATGCCCGGCGTTACAATGTCAGCCGATCGAGCTTCTCCCGGATGCGATCCAAGGCCTTTCTTTCGGACCTGATGCACCTACCGTCAGTCATAGACAGTGCCCATAAACTGGGCGTCAACGTTGCCTATACGGACGGACACGTAAAATGGGTTCAGGACACCGGCTTTTTAACCAATAATGAGTTGACACACCCATTCAGCACCATGGACAATCCGATTGTGGTGAGTATCTGGCATGAATTGGATCGAAACGACTGACAGGCGCCGGGGCTATGGCTGAGAGACGAACGACCGTCCGTTGGATCCTGGTTAGTGTGCTGTTGATTTCGTCCGGCAGCCTGTTGGTTCGTTCGCTGGTGGGCAGCGACGGAGACACTTCGACCGAGCGGCCGACGCGCGTCGAGGTCAAGCGTGTGATCAGCGGGCAATATCTCAAAGTAAGCCCCGACAATCGGCTCGTCTACGCCGGTATCCGAACACCCCATAAGAATGAGCCGCTCTTTGATGAAGCCCGGGCACGCAACGAGGAACTCGTTCTGGGCCAGGAACTTCGTCTGCGGTTCGACACGGAATCGGAAGATGCGGACGGTCGCCTGATGGCCTACGCATTCGTGGATGATTTGTTCATCAACGATGTGCTGGTACGCGAGGGACTGGCGTATGTCCGGGCTTCGGAGAATCAACAGCGATTCAAAGATCGCCTCCTGGGCGCCCAGCGCGAGGCGCGAGACCAGAATCGCGGCATCTGGGAATACGAGTCGGATACCATCGAGGGAAATTATCCGGCCGACCCGAAGTATGGAAACTTTCACTTGTCGATCTGCGAAGAGGTGCCGAAGATCAAGCCCGCGCGTTTGCAGATATTCGAGAGCAAGGATCAGGCATTCGCGGAGGGATTCGCGCCGTGCAGCAAATGTCGTCCGTAGCCAGGGCCACATTCAAACACTGTTGTACTGATTGGAAACCGGCGCCACAGTTTTTTTAGTGAACTTTCAGGGTCGCTTCCGTGACAGGATTAATGCGTCGATGGAGCCCCCATTCTCTCAGAGGGGAGGGATGGGGGCTTCCGTCCTTTTTTGTCGAATGGCGTAACAATGTGACACGAATCTTGTGAATGCGATGCGCTTGAATCCAACCCATGCTGAATCGATGTCGCCCGCATGGCTCGCCGCGTGTACGAGCCTGTTGCTGCTCTTCATCGTGGGTTGCGATTCGTCGAAGGACCATTCATCCTCAACCACCGAACGATCCAATGTGATTCTCATCTGCATGGATACCGTCCGGTCCGATCGGCTCGGCTGTTACGGCTACCAGGCCAACCCGACGACACCCCATCTCGATCGCCTGGCGTCCGAATCCACGGTCTTTCTGGATGCATCGGCGACCGCCGGGTGGACCAAACCCTCGGTTCCGTCGTTCATGACCGGCACCTATCCGGCCGAGCACGGCGTCTATGAAGGCAGTGCCCGCGGCATCGGCGGCAAGGTTTCGGATGTGCTTCCGGATCGTGCCGTCACGCTCGCTGAGGTGTTTTCGGAAAACGGCTATCGCACCGGGGCCGTGATTCATAACGACCATCTGCGCAAGGGCAGCGGCATCGAACAGGGCTTCGACGCGTACGAAGACCAGGCTGGCGACGCGCGGGACATCCGCTGGCGGGCGATGGACTGGCTCGATGCGGACAGCGGAAAGCGACCCTTCTTCCTCTATCTGCACTTTCTCGACGCGCACTATCCCTATCCCGTTCCCGAGGCCTATGCCACGAAGTTCATGAAGGATGCCGATCCGGCACTGTTTCGGGCGGCCGGCTGGCGGCGGGTCCGCGATGCGATCAACCACGGCGAGCGAGAATTGTCGCCTGCCGAACTTCGAGCGCTCAACGGACTCTACGACGGATCGATCCGCTATATCGACGATCAGCTCGGGCTGCTGTTCAAGGCCCTGCGCCGTCGATCGATGCTGAAGAACACGGTGATCTGTGTCATTGCCGATCATGGCGAGGAGTTCATGGAGCACGGTCGGATCGGTCACGGTCACGGTCTGTATGAAAATCTGCTGCGTGTCCCCTGGATCTTGAAGATTCCCGATCGCACTCCTCGGCGACTGAACACGACTGTCAGCCTGGTCGACCTGTTTCCCACGCTCCTGGCCTCCGCCGGATTGCAAGAGGCCGTGGAGACGGAGGGGATCGAACGGCTTTCCGATCCCGACCGAAATCGCACGATCCTGGCCGAGCACAAGGAGCCGAATGCCTACGTTCAGTCGTATCGACAGGGATCTACAAAGGTGCTGCGCCGATTCGTTCCCCCTTGGCGCGAACGGGAGTCATTCACACTCGCGGATTTCCTGGAAGCCGGCAGCCGTTGGGAGGCCCGGCTCGAACTGCTTCCGGACGGCACCCATCGGGCGACCAGGCTCAAACCCAAGCCGGATGAAGCGGCGCGGCATGTCGAGATCAAGGGGCGGGTTCGAGGCCTGACCGATACGGGATTCAGGCTGGCGGGCTACTCGGTTCGGACGCAATCGACGACGGAGTTCTACGGGGCCGTGAAGGACGAGAACAGGGGCGTTGCCTCTCTCTCGGAGGGCGTTTCCATCAAGACGGTCGGCGATTTCTCAGACGGTGTCCTGGTGGCCCAGCGCATCAAGGTCTATCCGCCGGAAGAGGAGGCCAGGCCCACCCTGCGGGCGCGCATTCGCGCACTGGAAGGCACGGTCGGCAGCGGCCGAATCCGTTTGGGTGAAGCCTGGATCACGGTGGACGCACGGACGGATTGGGACATCGAGGATTTCGACATCGCACGCGAACGCATGGATCGAAGTCAAATCGCCCAGGTGCTCGAACTCGGCCCGGACGCGGCCGTCGCGGCGGGCTTTCAATTAACGACCACCGTAGTCAATCTGGCGGCCGATCCGAAGGAGCAACAACCGAGCGACAAGCTGGCGGCGTTTGCACGAGAGACCGAAGCGCTCGGCCAGTGGGGTCGCAATGTATGGAATCGCCGGATCTACGGCGAAAAGGATCGATCCGTCCTGACCCGCGAACAGGTCGATCAACTCCGGGCGATCGGGTATGTGGATTGAAAGGTGGGCATTGCCCACCATTTTTTTCCGTAGGGCGGGCACTGCCCACCATTTTTCGTAGAGCGGGCACTGCCCACCAATTATTTCTCCGCCCCGTAGGGGCCAAAACATGTCAGCCCAGGGCAGAGCGAAGCGCCGCCCTGGTCCATGACACATCAGGCGGTGGACCGACAGCCGTCCCGGCATCCGGAGCACGA
>JBHHUV010000087.1:0-9361 GCA_046754005.1 Phycisphaerae bacterium
ATTACCGTCGTGGGCGCCGCCTGAGCAAGAGCGGTCCCGCTCCCATTAAGAGGAGCACCAGTGAAGCAGGCTCAGGTATGGTTGCCTGCATGCCCAACTTCTCGAAAAACGAACCCGGTGCAGCCGCCGCTGACACCTGCAGGGTGTTCGAAAAATTCAAAAGGCCGAATGTCCAATCGCCTCCGCTCGGAATTAAAGTTCCGGAGGCCTCCCAGGTTCCCACCCCGTTCGCGTCCATCGGGTTGAACACCAGGTGGTTGGCGCCGATGTCGAACTGGGTGGTGCCCCCACCGGCCGGTAGAACCACGGTGAGGGTGGCATCCGCCTGGAGCGTGAAGACTTGGAAGGGGTCGTCGTTGACGCCCGCCGACCAGATGCCCCATTCGTGAACAAAGACGCCGTTGAGTGGGCCGATGGCCTGGCTGATGACGGAAGCCGAGGCCAGATTCGCGACACTGGCGGCGGAACCGCCGCCGCCGTCCGCTCGGAAATTCGCGGTGTTGCTGAAGAGAAAACCCACATCCAAAACCGCCGGATCCTGGTACAGGTTGGCCAACCCAACATTTTCGCCGGAGGCCCACTGAAACTGTCCGTTGCTGCCGGAGGCGTTCGTCCACGGGAAGGTAGCCGCATAGGCATTTCCGCATAACAACGCTCCAGTCAAAACCGCGATGGACACAATAATCACATTTGTCGACTTGGGGGGGTTCGTCGAGAACATAGTCATTGTCCCTTTATTATCGCCTGCACCCGACACGCCGTCGTGCTTGGGCCGCGACCACAAATCCATTGGTGTGCATGAGGCCTCTTTCCACCGTGCTTCGAGTTGCCCCATCCACTTGCTCACACGTCCCCCCATTCTGCTTCTGAACGTGCTTGCGTTTCTTTCCGCTCGATCCTTCAAGGCGTACTGTATCAGATTTAACGGACGCAAGTCAAGAATCTGGCGCAAACAATCAATAATATTTCTTGCGAGATGAGCCGACTCCGATTACCCCCCCGCAATCAGAAAATTCACAATCACCCATACCTCCATAAAGCAGGATTCACGGCTGAATCCAACCGAGGTCTTGACACGTAATATATTGCCATCACCGCAGTTACAATTGTTAACGAGTGCTTCATACATCGACTTCTCTTCGAACCGCGTACGCGCCAGGTTCAGGGCAATCCATATAAAGGCTACCCAATCTTCCGTGCGGTAGGATGAAAAAAGTGATCCATCCAAAAAAAAATGGGCTCTCATGGATTGAATTCAATCAGAATCAGATCAGAAGGGATCGTCAATATCGAGCAAAATTAAGGCTTGATTCCGATAATCACGTTCGTGATGCCATGTTAATTACGATCGTGCCGTCAGATAGGCCAGGGCTTGATCTTCTTCGCCATTCATGTCTACCCGGAGCATCCTGCCGCCGCAGACCGCGGGAACATGAATCACGTGGATGGTATTCGCGGTCTCGGCATCCCCGGGGAGCAGGTCCGCCAGGCAATTGGGAGAATCCTTGAGGAAGGTCTCGTTGAATCGGTTTCGACGATCATCGGGGTAGAGCGGCAGGTAGAGGATTTCGGCTTCGATCAGATCCTGAAAAAAATGGGTGCCATAAGAGACCTCGGGCACATAGCCGTTTTTATCCCGCGCCACCTCGATCAACATCTTCGAGCGATTGATGTCCGCGTAGGTTACGGGCACACCCAGCCGCATGTCATTGCTGCCCCAGCGTCCGGGGCCGATCAAGATGAAATCATGATCGCTCAGCCGTTCATTGAGCCGACCGATGACACGGGCGATTTCGATACGCTTATCACGCGTCGGAACCGTGTCATAGTCACGCGGATCGACATAGACGATGTATTCGATGTTTTTTACGAGACCGGAACGGACGAACTTGCCCGCGCTGAAGATGATTCGTTCCTCGGCGATATCTGAAGGGATTTGAACCGCCTCGCGCTCCATGGCCCGGCTCAAGGTGCGACATTGCAGGATGTAGAGCTTCTCTCCGTCATGGGCGAACTCGACATCCACGGACATGCGATAGGCGGCTTCCAGCTTTTTGAGGATCATCCGCAACTGTTCCGTGAAGACCCCCTCGCTCATCAGTTTGTCGAATGTGATGAACAGGCTCGACGGATCCTCGTTGATATAGGTGCCCGTCGGTGGGATCAGCATCCGTTCTCGGCGGATTGAGATACATCGATCCAGCAGCGGAAACTCCTTCGCGTGTGCCAAAAGTTGTTCCAATCGGATCGATTGGAGCTGGTTCTTCTCGAGATTCACCACGTCGATCCGCTGTTGAGCGCCGCACATAATCTCGGTGTTGGATGATTCGTGTCTCAGAGTGGGAATCCCCAACGCCACGAGCCGGGGGGATTCCCCCGCCACTCGATCGACCGCCCGCGTCCCCAGCCCCATCACGATCCGCAGCAGACCGTCCTCGCGTTTGATCCGGGGGCTCCATCGATAATCGTTTCGGCTGAAGGCCACCCCGGCGAAGGCGGGTGCAAAATAGGGACCGAACCGCTTGCCCACGACTTTCTGAATGAGGACCGCCATGTCCTCCTCGTAGTCCAGGAGGTCGTGCATCCGGCGATAGAGCAGAGGATCGGGCCCCAGTGCGCTGGCATAAACCTCCGCGATCGCCCCTAACAGGGCCACCAATCGACGATCCATCGCCCCCTGGTTCGCCACGAAAATGCTCGCGTATTTCCCGCTGAACGCCGTCCCAAAGCGATCTTCCAACAGGCTGCTCGATCGCACGATGACGGGATGGTTGCCAATCCGCTTCAGCATCGTCCGAAGCTGATCGACGATTCCCGATGGAAAATCCGCATTGCGAAACACCGACTTGATCAGCCGGTATTCCTTGTGAATCTCCTCGGGAGTTTTGTATTTCTGGTTCTGATATTCACCCAGACCGTTGAAGGCCAGAAAGTCTTCGATGACATCGGATCGCAAATAGTAGGATTCGGGGATGGCGACGGGATAGCTGTCAATCGGTGGACCGGAGGGCTTGAAATCGACCCGTTCCCTGGGTTGCGCGGGAATCGTCTCCGGTATGGGTTCCGCCGTCTTGTGAAGGCGACTCGCGCCGATAATCGTTGCGGCGAGATACATCCCCGCAGCCTTGCCCCCCACCCGGCCCATTCCCGCTTCGGGTCCAATTGTTCGATCGATGATCCCCTCGAAGTCGCGGATGCGAAGATAGCGTTTCGCAATCGCGATGAACTCCAACTGATCACTGATAAGGTGGCGGATCAACCCCACCCGAATCCCCATCGCCTCGTCCCGCGTCAGTTGCATCTCCCCTTCCGGCAAGGCACAAAACCGCTTGACCGTATCCGAGAGCAGGCGAAACGAAACCGATCCAAGCGTCACGATCGCACGAAGCTTGTCCGCCTCTTCCCGTTTCAGCGTCAGGTTGACCATCTCGCCGATTTCGGATGGGTTGAGATATTTGACCACGTTGGCACGTGTGATCTCGTGGACATATTCTCGCTCGGTCTGATCGGCACGGGGGGCGGCCGCGATGTTGTGGTTCCCCGCGTCGGTGCCGAGAAGTTCCTCGATATTGCCCGACGCACGACGGGCCTTCTCATAGACCTGATCTACCGTGATGATCCCACGTTCATGAAGCGCCACGAGCAACTGTCGATAGATCCGATCAGCCAGATGTGGATACTGAGTCAGGTATTCGTCCAGACGTTCCTGAGAGGGCTGATTGAGATCTTCGCTCATCGAGAAAAACACCCCTCAACGCTGCCCTTGGCTCGGACACGACGTCCGAACGAGTTTGACCGGGCGAACCTACGGGTCCGGTCTGGGACGCCGGAAGCCACCCCCTGTCCAACCCCCATGATCATATAGGGAAGAGCCGAACTCACAATCACTGGATTTACGCTTATCGGCCCCGAGACCACGATCCTGCGGGTTCTCCGGGTTGATCGCCATATTTCAGTATTTCGAGATCCCCAAGATCCGGTTGTCATCGAGTCGATAGTACCGTAGGATAGCGTGTTTGGGCATCCGCGGCGTAATCGGTGAAGCCCATCGAGGGTGGAACGGCGCCGAGACATCTTGCTTCCGAGTAGAAAGGAGATAGGAATACCGAATGATCAAAGTCAAGCCACGACCGGGCGAGCCGGTCCAGCAACTCATGAGAAGGCTCAAGAAGATGTGCGAGCGGGAGGGCGTGCTGCGGGAAATGAAACGCACCGCCTATTACGAGAAGCCGTCGGACCGCAACCGCCGAAACGTGCGTAAGGCCAAACGCCGACTCCAGAAGTCCTTGGCGGAAGAGGGACAATCCTAAGATCCTCATCCGGGTGTGACGCCACGACGCACCTACTTTACAATTCCGCCATTTCTCACCCCTGATACCAACAAAACCCGCTCCCTCGGATGCGCGCCGACGGTTGAGGCCTGTCCGCGGAAACGCGGAGACGGATGATGGCGCGACACCCGTCCACTTATGTCTCAATTCCGATCCGGCTGTCGAGACCGGGCCTGCTCTCTGCTCTGGTTGCCGAGTTCGGTTTCAATGGTTTCGACAACGAGCGGATAATAGGTATCCAGCGCACAATCCACTTGATCCCTGCACGGGCACGAACCGTGATCGTCTTCAAAGTGACAAGACGCGCAGACCAGGTCGCGCAGGAGATCCACATACGGATCGATCCGTTTTGAATGCGCTCCTCGTACCGTGTTCACGATTTCCTCGAGATTGGAAAACAGGGTACAGGGCCGTTCTTCGGGCAGGCTGCAATCCCCATCACTTGTGTAGCGAACGCAACTTGGACAGATTTGTTCGCGCAGCGTATTGTCCAGTCTTTCCAGGTCAATTTGCATGAACCACTCCTTATGAACGAACTCCCCTCAGCGCGCTGCGTCCTCGGACTTCGTCCATTCTCGGGAAGCTGCGTTTCGATTGATCCTTCAAAAGCTCCCGAAAACGACACAGCAGATCCCGCGTACTGAGGATTCCAACAACATGTTCACCCACCACCACGGGAAGGGATCCGAATCGGGCTGTGATCAGAATATCGAGCGCCTCATCCAGATCGGTTCCCGGCGTGATTGCGACGACCGTCGACGTCATAATGTCGGCCGCGATAAGACCTGCATCGTCGAGGGGGGCTGGATCGATCGCACCGAGAACATCCCGATCCGTCACGATCCCAACAAGCCGGTTCGATTCATCCACAACCGGTATCTGGTGGATCCCATGAGAACGAAGTGCGGCCAGGATTCCGGAAAGGGGTTCGGTGTGTGATACGACGTATGGGTCCGGTGTCATGTAATCATGGACGAGCATCATGAAACCCCAGGGGATCACCGATGGGCGAAAAAATCCGCACCGCCCACCGTTCCTGCACAACGGTGCATTGCCCTGCCCGATTCAAGGCCCCATTTCACCGTTCTCGCTGCAAGGCAGGTGCCAGAGTCCACTCCAAACACCACGGGAATCATCCCGCTCCTGCCTGTCAATAATCGTATCGGTAATCTCAACCGATCCTCTGGTTTGATGGATTCCATCTCCTTGGTGGCTTGTTTGAACCCAACGAACCGAATGTTGGCAATCGAGGCCCATAATCATTTTCTACAATGATAGTGTGGAACCGTCCGCACAAGTGTGGAGAAATCCACGATGCTTTCATACATATTCCCACTATCAGGGAATCTGATAGATGGCATGATGGTTGCGAGAAAGCTTCGATACTCAGTTTCACACAAACTCCAGGGATTGAATCGTGAGGGAGAATGGATCGCAGGCCGAGATATGAAAGATGTGCCTCGAAGGTTCATCAACCGATTATGGGTCGATCGGTCTGTCGCTCCGCCCTGACCCATGTTGTTCCAAACCAGGTATCGTGCCGGTCAGTAACAGAATGAATTCAAGCAGCTCCGGATCCAATTCAGCGTTTTCCGCATCCCAGTCGGCCCGACCGGGGTTCGAGAGCCCCGCTGCGCGGACACAGTGGATCGGAGCTCGATTGCAATTGAAGGCATCGGGCGATGGGAACCCCTCTCTTCAGAACCTGCACGGGCATCGCTATACTCTCAGGATGTCTGAGGAATTCTATCGTGACATGAAGACCTACGTGGGCTTTGACGAGGAAGATGCTCACCTTCTCGCCGAGCTGCACACCCCCCTGAGTTCACAATTACCCCAGGTCGTCGAGCATTTCTACCGGGTTCTTCATGCTGATGCCCAGACCCGGTTGGTACTGGAATCCAACCAGAGCCATGTCAGGAGCCTGCGTGACACCCTGACGATCTGGCTACGAGAGTTGTTCGGCGGGCGATATGGAACCGAGTATTTTGAGCATCGTTGCCGAATCGGGCGTAAGCATGTCCTGGTCAACCTGCCTCAGCACTACATGTTCACGGCGATGAACGTCATCCGGCTCGATCTCGCGGAGCGGATCCGTCTGCTCGATCCGGAGGCGGCCCCCCGCCGGCTCGCCGCCCTCCACAAGATCCTCGATCTCGAACTTGCCGTCATGAACGAGACCTATCGAGAAGACCTGATCGGCGCCCTGAAGCAGATGGAGCACGATCGTTACGAGCAGAAGCTCAGCGAATCTGAACACCTGGCCAGCGTCGGTCAGTTGGCCGCTTCCCTCGCACACGAGATCAAGAATCCGCTGGCCGGGATCAGCGGGGCCATCCAGGTTCTCGGGGCCGGTCTGGAGCCGGGCCATCCCCACAAGGAAGTCATCTCCGAGGTACTCCACCAGATCGACCGCCTCGATGCCGCCGTCAAAGACCTGTTGATCTACGCACGGCCCAAGCCGCCCCAACGAAAGCCCATCAACCTCGGCAAGATCCTGGAAGGCGCGATGATCCTCTTTCGAGAAGAGCCCGCCTTCCGCAATGTTCACGTGGTTTGTGAGGAATTCAATGAGGACATCGTCATCGATGTGGATGAGGCACAAATTCAACAGGTGATCTCCAATCTCCTGCTCAATGCCGCACACGCCTGCGAACGCGAAGGCAACATTATCTGTTCCATCCAACGCGCCGACTCTCGAACGCGCATCATCATTGAGGACGACGGGGCCGGTATCCCCGCGGAAATCCTACCGCGCGTGTTCGAACCCTTCTTCACCACCAAGGCGCGCGGAACGGGGCTCGGCTTGCCGATCTGCAAGCGGATTGTTGAAATACATGGAGGCAATCTGATCATCGAAAGCGAAGTCGGCAAAGGCACACGGGTCACCCTCGACATCCTCGGCTGAAACACATGGGTAAACCGCGCATCCTCATCATCGAAGACGAAAAGCTCATTCGCTGGTCCCTGCGCCAGCGGTTTCAGGAGGAGGGCTACGTCGTCGACGAGGCCGAGAACGGTACGGAAGGGCTCGAACGACTCGAACAGGTCATCTTCGATCTGGTCATGCTGGACTACAAACTCCCCGACATGACCGGTCTCGACGTCCTGCGCCGGATTCGTGAACAGGACAAGGAGATCGTCGTCCTGATCATGACGGCCTACAGCAACGTGGAGAACGCGGTCGAGGCCATGCGCCTCGGCGCCTACGACTATGTCAGCAAGCCATTCAAGATGGATGCGTTGATGCTGACGGTGGGCAAGGCCCTGGAAACGACCCATCTGAAGCGCGAGGTTCGCGATTTCCGGGCGAAGATGCGCAAGAAGTTCGGCTTCGATCGCATTCTCGGCAAGTGCGCGGCGATGACCGAGCTGTTTCAGTTGATCCGCGATGTCGCCGAAAGCGGGGCCTCCACGGTCTTCCTCCGCGGCGAGTCCGGCACCGGCAAGGATCTCGTCGCCAAGGCCATCCACTACAACTCCGACCGGGCCAATCGGCCGTTCATGAACATCACCTGCACCGCCATCACCGAGACCCTGCTCGAGAGCGAGCTGTTCGGCCACGAGCGAGGCGCCTTTACCGACGCCAAGCAGCAGAAAAAGGGCCTGCTCGAACTGGCCGGCGGCGGCACGGTCTTTCTCGACGAAGTCGGCGATATGCCCCCGCCCCTTCAGGCCAAGCTCCTGCGCTTTCTCGAGGAAAAATCCCTCCGCCGCGTCGGCGGCATCCAGGACATCGAAGTTGATGTTCGTATTATTGCAGCGACCAACCAGGACGTGGAAAAGGGGATCGCCGACGGCGCGTTTCGGGAGGATCTTTATTACCGATTGAACATTATCCCCGTTCATCTCCCTCCCTTGCGCGAACGTGGCGACGACATCCGTCTCATCGCCGAATACTACGTCGATGTCTTCGCCAAGGAGTTTCGCCGCGGCCCCAGAAACATCTCGGACGATGCAATCGCGAAGCTCATGGGCTATGCCTGGCCCGGCAACGTGCGTGAACTTCGTAACAACATCGAACGCGCCGTCCTCCTCTCCAAAAACGAGACCATTGGTCCGGACGACCTGGTGCTCGGCGGTCTGGCCGGCGATCGTTCGCCCTTCTCCATCGAGTTACCCCCCGGCGGGATCAGCATCAACACCATCGAGGAACAGCTCGTCCGCAAGGCCCTCTCCCAGACCGGCAACAACCAGACCCAGGCCGCCAAGCTCCTCCAACTCTCACGCGACCAGCTTCGCTATCGCATGGAACGATACGGCCTGAACTGAATCACACCCCGAATCTCTTTTATCCACACTCACCCGCGCTGTGGCACCGGATTGAAAGGTGGCACTGCAAAGGGTATTGCAGGGGTGGCACTGTCAAGGGATTGAAGGGTGGCACTGTCAAGGCACGATCCCCAAGGATCGTGCCTTGGCCGTGGCGAACCCCCTCATACCCAACCGCCAGACCCAGGCAATACGCTCCCAATCCATCACTCCAACAGTTCTCGTGGATGGGTTGTTGTTTTTTTTGTTGTTGTTGTTGTTTTTGTTGTTGTTGTGCTGTTTTATTTTGACGTTTTGACGTTTTGACGTTTTGACGTTTCGACGTTTTCCCCGTGCACCAATGCACACATTTCAGGAATTCCCTAAGTCTATTCACCCGAAAAACACCGCAAATCCTGAACCCGCTTCGATAATCCCACCACGAGACAGCCATCACGATGAAAAAAATCCCACCCGACGGCCTCAAAACGGCTTTATTGAAAAGTTCTAGCAATATTGGAAACATACGGCATGAGACTTGCTACCTATTTCGGACGTAGCCGCAACGGCGGCAACCCAGAATCAATCGCACTCTTTCCTTCTGTTCCGTTTCCTTCCCTTCCAATGGAACGTGCTGCCCAGAGCAGCACGTTCCATTTTTACGCACATCCCCCCCCTCACCCCCTTGACACCGCCTACCCAACATATATGCTTACCCATATATGACGGCAACCCTCCAATCCACCCCCACCCTCTTCCGGGCATTCGCCGACCCCACC
>JBHHUV010000088.1:0-9335 GCA_046754005.1 Phycisphaerae bacterium
ACCCCGGAGGGGTCATGGGCTGTGGCCACGGGTGAAGCGCGGCCGCCGAAGGCGGACAAGCGAAACCCGTGGAGCGATCGTTCCCGTCTTTTTTCGCCCCGGCAGGGGCGAAGGAGGCCTGACACCCGGCGTGTAATCGTGCTGGGCCGAGAATCCTTTCTCGGTCCTCCCTTTCTCGGGAATCTCTTCCCGTGATCTTTGAGGAATGGAACGAGAAGGGATTCTCGTTCCAGCACGCGAAGGGATTCTCGTTCCAGCATGTAAGTCAGATGGGGCCGGATTGCTTAACCATTGTGGTGGTCATTGTGGATATCGCGCGACGGATCGTGCGAGGTTCGGAATCAGCCCCATAAGATCAGACCGGTATCGAAACGGTGTGGAAGATTGGCGTGCCGCGGGACGATCCGTACCGCATATCCATGGTGGCCGCTGCGCTGGCAGGGGATCTGGCCGTCGAACCGATAGGAACCATTCTCCAGGTGCTGCTCACAATTCATGGACAGACTGTTCCCCTCGACCAGGCGGCCGTAGGCATCGATGCGACCATGATACAGCTCGACTGCCACGTCATCAGGGCTCACGTCACCGAGGTGGACTCGGGCATGGATGTTGACTTGTGCTCCGACGGGAAGTTCGGTGCCATCGTCGGTCAGGACATCCTCGATCCGAATCGATTCCCATTTTTCTCCCAGGGAGCGCTTCCATTGTGAAAGTTTCTTCGCAGCAGCGAAACCGTTTTCAGAGAAACACCGCCAGCGATCCGCCGCCGTGACATACAGCAGGTTGGCATATTCCTTGAGCATCCGAGTGGTGCTGAACATCGGCGAGAGGGTCTTCATCGACTCCTTCATCCGGGCAATCCATTCTCGAGGAAGGTCGTCGGCCGTCCGGTCGTAGAACATGGGGACGATTTCCTTTTCGAGAAGTTCGTAAATAGCCTCGCTCTCGATATGGTCCCGGTATTCGGGATCTTCGTAGATGCGGCCCTCGTCGATGGCCCAACCATTTTCGCCGTCATAGGCCTCGGGCCACCAGCCGTCCAGCACGGAGAAGTTCAATCCCCCGTTCGGCCCGACCTTCATGCCGCTGGTGCCGGAGGCCTCGCGCGGCTTGATCGGATTATTGAGCCAGATGTCTACACCCTGGACCAGCACGCGGCCAACGGTGATGTCGTAATTTTCCAGGAAGATGATTCGGCGCTGAAACTCAGGCCGCTTGATGTAGGAGGTGATGGCCTTGATGACTTCCTTGCCCTTGTCGTCACGAGGATGGGCCTTGCCCGCGAAAATGATCTGCACGGGTCGCATCTCGTCGGAGAGGATTTTCAAAAGCCGTTCGGCGTCCCGGAAGATGAGTGCCCCGCGTTTGTAGGGCGCGAAGCGACGGGCGAAGCCGATCGTCAACGCCTCGGGATCCAGGATTTCGTCGGCGGCCTTGACCTCGGTCGGCGGCGCGCCGCGTCGTCGAAGCTGCTCCTTCACGCGGCGTCGGGCGAAGGCCACCATCGCCACGCGCCGCCGCTCATGGACCCGCCACAATTCGATGTCCGGGATATCCTCGACGTGGCGCCAGACCGCCTCATCTTCGGGCGTCTCGATTCGCTGGGGACCGAGATAGCGATCGAGCAGGTGCGACATCTCGGGTGATATCCAGGTGTCAATATGAATCCCATTGGTGATCGAGGTGATCGGCACTTCTTCCATCGGGGCGCCGGGCCAGACGGTATGCCACATTTTTCGGGAGACGTGCCCGTGCAGCGCGCTGACACCATTCGCCTTGCCGGCCAGGCGCAGGGCCAGGACCGCCATGCAGAACAATTCCTCGCTGTCGGCCGCGTCGATTTTTCCCATCGCGGTGAATTCGTCAAGATCCAGACTCATGGCCGGAAGATAGGGAGAGAGATATTCCTTCAGAAGTTCCGAATCAAAGTGGTCGATTCCCGCCGGGACCGGTGTGTGCGTGGTAAAGACGTGGCTCGGTGCGACGGCCTCGCGGGCCTCGCCAAAGTCCATGTTGTCGTTCTCCATGCATTGGCGGATACGCTCGATGGCCAGAAACGCGGCGTGGCCTTCGTTCATGTGGCAGACGTCCGGCGAAATAGACAGACGATTCAACATGCGATAGCCCCCGATGCCGAGGAGCACCTCCTGCCGGATGCGCATCTCATCCCCGCCGCCATAGAGCCGCTGGGTGATCTCCCGATCTTCCGGTGTGTTTTCCGGGAGATCCGTATCCAGCAGATACAGTGGCACACGCCCGACCTGGGCCTTCCATACCTGGCTTGTCACTTCGCGTGGACCGATCGTCAGGCTGATGGTGATGGGTTGATCACCCTCGTCCCGCATCAGGGTGGCGGGCATCTGATAGAAGTCGAGGGCGGGGTATTCCTCCAGTTGCCAGCCGTCCGACGAGAGCCGTTGTTGAAAGTAGCCCTGTCGATACATCAGGCCGACACCCACCAGCGGGATGCCCAGGTCGCTGGCACTCTTCAAGTGATCTCCCGCGAGGATGCCCAGGCCGCCGGAGTAGATCGGGAGCGATTCGTGGATTCCGAACTCCATGGAAAAGTAAGCAATGCAGGCATCCGTGAAGTCGGGATGTGACCGTGCGAACCACGCCTTTCGGGCCAGGTAGGTGTCGAATGCCTGTAATACACGATTCATTTCGGCCAGATAGGCCGGATCGGACGCCGCCTGGTCCAGGCGGTTCTGGGCGACATGGGTGAGAAACTGGACCGGATTGCCCACAATCTCTTCCCACAGGTCCGAATCCAACCGACGGAACAGATCACGGGCATCCCCGTTCCATGTCCACCACAAGTTATAGGCCAATTCCCGGAGCCGGCTGAGCGGTTCGGGTATTGCGGGAACGACGGTGTAGGTTCGTAGGCGGTACATCTTCCTGATTTCCATAAGGTCATCGAACATCGAATCGGTGAATCACCCAATAAAAGAGGACCGATAAAATGTTCGATTCCAGACGCCCCCCCAATTTCAAGGGGACATCGATTAACTCATTATATTAAAACAACTTATAACAAATATTTGCGTTGTATCTCCCAAAATGCAAGGACATAGAGGACACATTCGAAAACCCGATACAGGCATCGGCGGGAACCAAACCGCAGCGTTTTAATGTGCGTGTTCAAGTGATTGTGAATACCAATCGATCGCCCGCCGAAGACCCTCCGCGAATCCACAGACCGGCTGAAATCCGATCACCTTTTGAGCCAGGCCGATATCGGCCCAGGAATGCTTGATGTCGCCGGGTCTTGGATCGACGTAGTTGGGTCGAATATTCTTTCCGAGGATTTCGTTGATCTGTCCGATGATCGCGTTCACCGTCACATGCTCGCCACACGCGACGTTGATCGCTTCGCCATTCGTCCTATCAGCCTCAGCGGCCAGCAGATTCGCCGATACGACATTATCAATATAGGTGAAATCCCGCGTCTGTTCACCGTCACCGTAGATCGTCGGTGGCTGGTCTTTCAGGATCGCTGTCACGAATGCGGGAATCGCCGCGGCGTACTGACTCTTCGGATCCTGCCTCGGACCGAAGACGTTAAAGTAGCGGATCGCGAGGGTTTGTAATCCGTAGCATTCGGCAAATACGCGGCAATAGTGTTCACCCGCCAGCTTCTGCACCGCATAGGGACTCAGGGGCGAGGGGGCCATCGACTCGATCTTGGGTAACTGCTCCGACTCCCCGTAAGCCGAGCTGCTGGCGGCATATATGAACCGTCGAACCTTGGCATCGCGGGCGGCGAGCAGCATGTTAAAGGTGCCCTCTATGTTCGAGCGATGGGTAGTGGCGGGATTCTCGATCGACTTCGGCACAGAGGGGCTGGCGGCCTCATGAAACACCACTTCCACGCCCTCGCAGGCGCACCGACACGTGTCTGAGTCCGCGATGTCGCCTTCCACCAACACGATCCGGTCCAGGATCGGCTCGATGTTCTCTCGCCGCCCCGTACTGAAATCATCAAGCACGCGCACCCCGTGGCCCTTTTCCAGAAGACCTCGAACCAGATGTGAACCGATAAAACCGGCGCCGCCGGTGACGAGTGTTTCCACGTTGAATGACTCCTTCGGTAATCGTTCAGTCAATGAGACATCGGGACGACAGCCGTATCGGTGATGATCTCATCATCCATACTATTCGGCACCCTTTGCCGAGATCATGGGAGATTTTCCCCCTATATCGCTGAGTATGGGGCGAACCATACCGGGCTCAGTCGGCCACGGGACTCCCTGTGAGGCTGGATTGTTCGGATCGGCAGATGATGCGGATCCCGCGGGCGTTTGCCTCGGCGAGGGTTTGATCCCGGTGCAGCATCAGCGTTTTCTCTGCCTCCACCACCACGGCCGCTGCACCCGCCTCGGCGAGCTTTTCAATGGTATCAGGGCCGATGACGGGGACGTCGAACCGCATGTCCTGGTTCGGTTTGGCAACCTTGACCAGGATCCAGCCGCCGTGTGGGCAGAGCAATCCGGCCCGCTCAATCATCGCGTCGGTCCCCTCGATGGCCTCGACGGCGATGATGTCCTTGTCCTTGACCGCGACGGCCTGCCCCACATCCAGCCGGCCCATCTCCCGGGCCACGCGCCAGCCCAAATCCGCATCGACCTGTTGCGCGTCGGTCAGGCCCTTGCGTGTAAGCACGCCCTCGGCGGCCATTGCGTCCCGGCAATAGGCTGTCGAGTCGATCAACTCAATCCCTTTTCGCGACATCTCATCCGCAACCGCACCCAGAAGCGTGTCGTTTCGACGATCCCGTGTGGCGTAAAACCAAACCCTGATGCTAGCCCAATCGGGCAGATACGCCAACATCAGCCGCCAGAGGGGTAATTCGAGCATCCGGGCCTTGCGGACGCGACCGGCCATGATCGCTCTCTGTGCTCCCTCCCGTCGAAAGACGCGGATCCATCGGCCGAGCCGCGCGATGCCGGCTTCGTAAAAGGCGTCGGCTTCGTCGCGGAGGGCCTCGTCGTGGCTGTCGCGGAGACCGACGACGACGACGCGCATCCCCGCGGCCTGAGCACCCCTTAGCACCAGACGTGGGAACTCACCCTCGCCGGCGATCAGGCCTAATGTTTGACTCTGTCGATCGGCCAAGGCTGTCTTCAAAAACTCCTGCTCGTGCGGTTGGAGGATTCGGCGGAAACTGATTGTTATCGTACAGCGATTATTCCAAACCCGCGACTGGGGCCTTCCGACGGACTCGATTCGCACCTTCCGGTACATTCCTTAACACTATCAATGGCGGTTGGCAAATAGGGGGTAAGAAATCTGTGTGATTACCGATTAGAATAGGGTGGTGGATGAATCGTTCGATTGTATGTTTCCGCTAGACTACGCCGAACGATTGGTGCTGGAGGTATTGGGGGGGTGTGCCCCCCGTAAAACCGCTCTATCGAGACATTAACAGTGATCCGAAATTGTCCTGCCCTGTTGATCCATCCCGTACAGCTTGGTATGCACCGATTATGAAGACCGACTTGGCGCCAACCGAACCGGAACAAACCGAGGAAGTCAAGGAATCAGAGCGTGCACCTATGCCGAGGACATGGAGCGGTCTGCGGCGTTGGATTGTCTCGATCGTGTTGATTCTGGTTCTGCTCGCAGGAGGCGTGGAGATTTTCGTTTTGCTATGGGAGACGCGTCCGGTGGCGGAGCAGACCGACACGGCGATGCTGCCCCCTCGGGTGGAGGTGCGAACACTTGTGCCGGAGGATATCCGAGAAATATTTGTCGGCTACGGCAGCGCCCGGGCGGATCGGGAGGCGACGATCTCGGCAGAGGTCAGTGGCCGGATCGTTCGTGTGCCGGATTCCGTCAAGGACGGCGCGGCGGTGAAGGCCGGAGAGGTGCTGGTCCGGATAGACGATCGCCAATATCAGCGGGAGTTCGATCGCGCCCAAAGCCAACTCGGTGATGTCGATGCGCAACTGGCCAGGCTGGATGTGGAAAGGTCGAACATCGCGCGGCTGATCGAGATCGCGGAGCAGGAAGTCAAGGTCACGGAGGATGAATACAATCGCCTGAAAGGGTTGTTCGAAGAGAATCTGGCGTCCAAGAAGGAGCGGGACTTCGCGCGGCTGGCCTATCAGACCCGGCTTCGCGAGTTGAGAGGGCTGGAGAACGAGCGGGCCCTGATACCCGCGCGCAAGAATGAACTCGTCGCCGTTCGGGGATCCCGCACCGCCGAGGTGGAATTGGCGAAACTCAACGTGGAACGCTGCACCATTCGGTCGCCCTTTGGTGGTCAGATCGAGGAGATGCAGGTGGAGGCGGGCGATCGTCTTCCGATCGGCGGCCAGATCGCACGGCTGGTCGATATCCGATTCATCGAGGTGCCGGTGGAACTTCCGCTTTCGGATCGGCCGCGGATTGACATCGGGTCACACTGTCAGCTGTCGATGGACAGTATGCCGGGCGTGCATTGGGTGGCGACGGTTCGCCGGTTGTCACCAATGTCCGATACGGCCAGCCGGACTTTCACGGCCTATGTCGAAGTAGACAACGAGGAGCAAACGACGCCGCTGGTTCCCGGCTTTTTCCTGACAGCACGGATCGATGGACCGATGATCGCGAATGCTTTGGTTGTGCCTCGGGGATCGATCCTGGGTGACCACGTGCTGGTCGTCAATGAGGACATGGCCCATTCGCGGCCGGTTCGTGTGGTGTCTCTCATCGGAGACCGGGCAGTTATTTCGGGTGAAGTGGCCTCGGGTGATCGCGTCATACTCACGAATCTGGATGTATTGTATGACGGCGCGCCGGTTCGATTTCGGAAAGACGACGAGTCCGTAGGGTTCGCTGTAGATGAAATGATCCCATGACTTCGCTTCCTCGATTCAGTGTCGACAACCCGGTTCTGGTGAATTTGGCGATGTTCTCCGTGATCGCGGCGGGGGTCTATGCCGGCGTTACTCTGGTGCGCGAGATGTTTCCGGAGAGCAGCCCCGATCAGGTCTTCGTCCAGACGATCTATCCGGGCGCGACGCCGGCGGAGATGGAAAAGGGCATCTCCATCAAGATCGAGGAAGTCATTAAGGATCTCGACGGGATCGAAGAAGTCCGTACCACCAATGGCGAAGGCGTCAGCTCCATACGGGCCGTTCTCTTCAACGACGTCGAAGATATCGATCAGGTGGTGACCGATGTGAAGGCTGCGATTGACACCATCCCGCGCGATGAATTTCCTGAAGACGCTGAAGAGCCTCAGGTTTCCAAGTTCGAACCGCAACTTCCCGTCATCAACGTCTCCTTCTATGGCGACCTCGACGACCAGACGCTCAAGGGGATGGGCGAACGGTTGCGCGACGACATTCTGGCGATTCCCGGGATCACCAAAGTCGCCCTTGAGGGGACGCGAAAGGACGAGATCAGTGTCGAAGTGAAGCCCGAGAAGCTGATCGAATATGGTCTGTCGTTGCCGGAGATCCGTGATGCGATCTCTCGGGTGAACCTGGATCTGCCCGGCGGTCAGATTCGCACCGGCGGGGCCAATGTGGCGGTGCGCACCTTGGGGGAGGAAGACACGGCACCGCCTATCGGGGAGATCATCGTTCGCAGCGATTCCGCAGGTCGCGTGATCCGCCTGCGGGACATCGCCGAGGTGCGGGACACCTTTGAGGACACCGACGTCATTTCCCGATTCAACGCCAAGCCGTCGGTGACCGTGACGGCTTACAAAACGGCCTCTCAGGACGCGATCGAAATTTCCCGCAAGGTTCAGGCACTCGTGGCCGGCAAACGTGGGGAGTCCCTGGAGCAGGACTGGTTTGATCAGTTGAGTTATGCCCTGGGTACCGAATCCGAACGCGAGCGCGTGGCAGTGTATCAGCGCGCGTCCAACAATCCGTACCCGGCCTTCGGAACACTGAAGACCTCGACCAATCTCGCCCGTTTCATTGAAGGTCGGCTCGATCTTCTGAAACGGAACGGCATGTGGGGACTTTTATTCGTCTTCGTATCCTTGTTGTTGTTTTTGAACTGGCGGGTGGCATTCTGGGTGATGAGCGGCCTGCTAATCTCGGTGCTGGGGACGCTGGCTGTCATGCAGATCGTGGGATTCACATTGAACCTGCTGAGCATGTTCGGCCTGATCATCGTCCTGGGGTTGCTTGTCGACGATGCGATCGTCGTGGGTGAACACGTTTATACGATGATCGAGCACGGCGAGGAACCGAGACTTGCCGCCGTGCGCGGCGCCGAGGAAGTTACCTGGCCCGTGGTCAGCGCGATTGCCACGACGATCGTCGCATTTGCCCCACTGATGTTCATTCAGGGACGGATCGGCGACTTTATGGGTGTTTTACCGGCGATCGTTTTGTGTGCCCTGAGCGTTTCGCTGTTCGAAGCCCTGCTGATTCTGCCATCTCATCTTGCCGAATGGCTAAAACCCAGGAAACCAGCGGATCGTGCGAAACTCGTGACCGAGTTGCGCGGTTTCGGCCGCTCCATTCGAGCTCTGGAGACATCATTCGTCAAAGGCTCACTTTTGAAAGGCTACGAGCGTTTTCTGCGATTGTGTGTTGACAATCGCTACGTGACAATCGCCGCCTTGACTTTCCTCTTGATCGTCAGTCTGGGACTTGTCGCGGGCGGGCGGGTGCCCTGGGTTTTCATCCAGAAGATGGATTCTGAAACCATTGTCGCTTCGCTCAAGATGCCTGTCGGCACGCCTATCCACATCACGGACGAACGCATACGGGAGATCGAGAAGGTTGCGATCGACCTGCCTGAAATGGATTCGTTGTTTACCGTGATGGGTTCTCAGTACAGCGTTGACGGTTCCCTCGCCGCGAGTGCTTCTCATCTGGGACAGGCGATCATCGAGCTCAAGACCGTGGAAGCGCGAACCCGTACCAGCGACGAAATTATCCAGGAACTTCGTGAATTGACGGGCGACCTGACGGGTGCCCAATCTCTCAAGTTCGCCAGCATGCAGGGCGGTCCTGGGGGGCTGCCCATTCATGTTGAGATCAGCGGCGATAAGCTCGACGAACTGATCGAGGTCGCCGATTCTCTGAAGGCGGATCTTCGTCGTTTTCCGGGCGTCTATGACATCCAGGACGATTTCGACGCCGGTCGGCGGGAGATTCAGATCGAGTTGCTGGACTCCGCGCGCGCCCTTGGCCTGACGACGGCGTCCCTGGCGACACAGGTTCGCGGGGCGTTCTTCGGCATCGAGGCCAACATGCTCCAGCGCGATCGTGAAGACGTGAAAATCATGGTTCGCTATCCCGAGGCCTTTCGGAAGCGTATCTACGATCTGGAGTCCATGCGCATCGCCACGCCTGACGGAACGCTCGTTCCCTTTCTTG
>JBHHUV010000089.1:0-9310 GCA_046754005.1 Phycisphaerae bacterium
TATGCTGAATCCGAATGAGGAGACGCTCAGTTTCTTTTTCAAGTCTCTCCGTCAGCATACCAGCCACGAGACCCATCATAAGCTCGCCTGTCTCGACGCGATCATTCGGGATCTCTATCTTCCGACCGTGAAGATGGCACACGAGCGTGGGCTGGTCCCGAAGGAGACGCTGTCTCACACGCCGTTCACCTATCTCACGGACGGTTCCGACAGCGTCTACACGTGGCAACAACACGCCTGTCATGCCGTCAATTTCGGTCGGAAACTTCCGATTTCGATGTTGCCGGTCCCGAAGAGCTTTATCGGTCATCCGTGGAATCTCGTGTCGATCGCCCATGAGGTCGGCAACTACGTCTATACCGACCTCGACCTGGCCTGGGAGATTGTAAACAAGCTTCAGACCGAATCGCTGAACGCGGGTGTGTCCGCGCAGACGGCCGGCCTCTGGGCCCAGTGGCATCAGGTGCTCTTTGCCGATGTCTTCGGAACCTTGAAGCTGGGTCCGGCCTATGTCAGCGGGATGATCGAGTTGCTGGGAACGGATGTGCAATCCGCGGTTGCGCTGAATCCACAATCAGCGCTCCCACCACCGTACATCCGATGGCACATCATGCTGCAGACGCTCCAGTTCCTCAACTTCAAGGATCAGGCTCGGGAGTTCTACAACCAGATTCACATGTTCTGCGGCGATCCGAACCAGCTTGCCCAGCACTGCGGATCACTCTGGTTGACGCTGTTCAACGAGTGCCGGGCGATCACGGGCGTCATCGCGTTCAGTCCGTGTCAACGGCTGGGCGGAGCCCGTGTCGTGGATATTGCCCAACCCTTCCAGGTGGGTGAGTTCCAGATTGCCGAAAAGGTTCGAGATCTGTTGATGACCGGCGACGAATCCTGCTCCTCGGACGACAGCTTCTCCTGGACCGAGCCGCTGGAAAAGGTCAACGTCACGACTCCTGTTGCGCTGGTCGGTTTGCGGATGGCAGTCGATACCGCGGTTGACTTCGAAGCATCCCGGAAGATGTGGGTTCGGTTCTGGTGCCTGTTGCAACACCTGAGCAGCCAGGTTGAATCGACTCGCGAAACCGAGGATCGCGAGTTTGCACCAGCCGATGCCACGCTGAAGACGCTTGCCCAGCAAGCGGTTCCGGCATTGGTCTGACATCACCCATCGGCCGTGCCGGCGCTGCCTCTTAGCGGTGGCACGGCGCGGCTGTTTCCAGATCCCAGGATCTCCGTTCCTGCCGATCGTTCGGCAGGCCGGGGATCCTGTTGTTTTAATTTCGTGCTATCACAGCGCTTCGATTAAGCGGGGTACAGACTAGTGTATCACCACGCCTCATATTGCGGGTTGTATCGAAGGGGCCGCAATATGTCAGCCCAGGGCAGAGTGAAGTGCCGCTCAGTCTCAGCGCTTAGTTGGAAACGCCATCAAGTTCACCGAACAGGGTGCTGTGCGGATCATCACCCGGCACGTTCCTGACGAGAACAATCCTCAAATGCAGTTCGATGTTTTAATACCGGTCTGGGGGTGATCCAGGATCAGGTGCACTACCTCATTCAGCCGTTCATGCAGGCCGATACGTCGATGGCTCGGAAGTATGGTGGGTCGCGAAGCCGAAGGCGGATTGGGGGACTTCGGTATCATCCTGATGGACATGCAGATGCCTGTCATGGATGGATACGAAGCGACGAGCCGGTTACGCGAGGAAGGTTACACGGGTCCGATTATTGCGTTGACGGCCCATGCGATGGAAGGCGACCGGGAAAAGTGCTGATCCGCAGGGTGCGACGACTATACTACGAAGCCGGTCAACCGTAAGAAGCTGGTCGAAATGATCCTGCATCACTCACAAAGAGAACTCCGGCCGAGCCACGTATAAGAGTGTGTACCAACAGCTCTGTGTCGCCGGTCTCTGATCTGCCGGGGATTGTCAGATATACATGTCCCGGTCGTATCACCATCGTTATCTCCCCGCAACAGGAGGCTGGAAACAACGGGAGCGGATGGGAATCGAACCCACCAAGCACTGCAATACAGCGCTTCAACGGCTTTGAAGGCCGCGGGGCCCACCAGGAACCCTGACGCTCCCTGGTTTTGGGGCCGGTCAATGTAACCAGCTCACCGATATCGAGCAATCGGTTGAAGCCGCGGTTCCATTGAGTCGGCTCAATGAACAACAATTCGTTCGAAATCAGACTATCAACCAGAGCCAAGTCCGCCTATACTGTATAGGGGTACCCGACGTGTGCCAGCATTAGAATCGTCGAAGCTGCTGAGCGCAACCTGATTGGCGCCCGTAGGGTTGTTTGCCGATAAATATAGGACCATTGACCCGATGACCGAAAAATCGCTGCACGGGGGGTGTGCGGGCGAAGCGCAAACACGGAAGGATCTCTATAGATGAGCGACTCAAATCAGGCTAATGCAGACAACCAGAAGCAGAAGGCGAAAGGAGATCCATCCGCCTCGTCGCCTGTAAAAAGAGGTCGTCCTGCGAAGGAACCACCGCCTCCCAAGCTCTGGCGGGTGGTGGGTGAGTCGCCGGAGGGGGTGAAAATCACGCTGGGCCGCTATGTCACACGGGAAGAGGCGGAACCGGAGCTTGCCCGGATGCGCGAGGATGGTTTTTATGACAAGCTCCGTGTGATCGATGGTGCCCGCTCCAACGACACACAGGCGGCCGCCGGTTAGCCGTAGCCACAATACAATTCGCCTGACAAGCGAGGTGGGGAACCGCGTTCAATCCCCAATCCGTAATCCCCATCCCACATTCCACCCATAAGCCCCGGTTGCCGTCGACGGCTGTGCTGTAGATCGATAGGTCATCATCCGCCAATAATGCCGGTTTTATGGCCCACCTCTTGCACTCCCATGCCATTCTGTGGTACAAACGACAAGGCGAGCGGCAGGTACCGTGAAGGGGAATTTCCAAACAACAGCACCAACGCTCACCCCACACCTGAATACCCTTGGTGAAGAGGCCCCGATTTCTCCGGCTGATGGTACGCGGCCTCAACCCATGGGACCCGTGGCGCGGGGTGATTTTGCCTTGGACTTCAATGACAATCGCAAGGGAGTAGGCATGCATTCTCACAGAATCAACATCGTGGCATTGGTCTTCAGCGTGATTGCGGTTCCAGCAATGAGCCGGGCGCAGACGAATTGGGCTGTCTCTGAAGGTGAGACGATCCTTGATTTCAACGCAGCCGAGTTGGGGGCCATCGGGTTGCGCATCCGAACCCTCGGCAGTACCGGTCGCCCGGTCAATGTGGGGGGGCATACCCATTTCGGTTTGTCGATCCGGCCCGATTCTTCGCTTGACCTCTCCGAGACTGGTGGCTTCCTCGATGCGCTTGGTGGCGGTGCAATCCTTCATCGCGAGCGGGTGGTCTTCATCCACAATGGCCGGCGTTTTATGTCGGACGGATTCGAGATTAGACCAACCGAAGGAGTCGAGGGAGCCTTCATCGTGGGCGGCCGCGTCGGCGGACGGGATGATCATTTACTCGAATTACACCAGACCAAGATTGCATTTGACGTGATGAGTCACGCCCTGTTGATCGAGGGCGGCGAACTCACCATCGCCGAGGCCCTGGCTCGCAGGCTGGGCGACCCGAGCCTGACCGGCCGAGTCATCGGATCCCTGATGGTCCGCTCGGGACTTGTTTGGAGCGGCGGTGACGCCCCGACGGATCCCGGTTCGGGCATGAATCCGGGACGGGGTGACGGAGGCGGTGGTGTGCAGCGCGGCGGAAACAACGGAACCGTTTGCGGTTTGCCGGTCGGCCCGGACGTCATCGTCGGCAGTCTCATGGATGTTTCGAATTATTCCAGTCTCAGCGGAATCGAAGCGTTCGCCGTCGGCACGACCTCCTGCAACATCGGTGATCAAAATCTCTCCTGGGTTTCCGGTACCAATCAGCATCCGGTCATCGGGCAGACCATGTATCGACTGAAAAACAACCGTTTCACGCAAATCGGACAGAGCTGGCTAAAGCATGGATTTTTCGCATTGACGGAAAACGCCTGCGGCTGCGGCTGCAACGGCCAGGGAGGCAGTTCTCTCGGCGTTGGCTGTTCAGACCCCTATTGTTGCGGCCTCAACGGCCAGCAGGGTGGCCTGGGGCCGAAATCAGAGGTCAATCCCTTCACCGGTTTCTTCCCCTATCCCTGGATCAATCGAGGCAACCAGGGGGACACCGGTGATTCAGTTTACAAGCGTCTTCAAGTTCGGATTTCTGATCTCGATCCGGCTCAGGACGGTGGTGGGCAGTATTTCGTCGAAGGCCATTACATCGCTCCGGATGACGCGACGGCGGGCAATGGAAATAACAATGCCTCCTATCGGCCGATCACCGTCACCGGCAGCGGGACCGCGTGGTCCATCAGCCTGGCGGGTACGACCGCGCGCGAACAGCCAGGGATTCGCGCCTGGAAAGACAACGATCCCACCGTGGGCTTGAACAGCATTCAAGTACCCAATAATGACGGCATCTTCTGGCTCGCCGTCAAGGTGACGAACACCGGTGGCGGTGTCTGGCATTATGAATATGCCATTCAGAATCTCAATTCGGATCGATCCTGCATGGCCTTTACCGTGCCCATGGTACCGGGAGCGGTCATTTTCAACGCCGGCTTCCACGATGTGGATTACCACAGCGGCGAACCCTATGACGGGACCGACTGGGCCGTTTCAATCGCAAACAATGCCATCACCTGGTCCACCGATGATATCAACACCAACCCCAACGCCAACGCCCTCCGTTGGGGCACCCTTTACAACTTCTGGTTCGACAGCAATGCCTCGTTGGGGTCCGCCTCCGTGACGCTGCAACTCTTCAAACCCGGCACCCCGGCTTCGGTGACTGCCGTGAGCAGGGGACCGACCGGAACACTCAACAAAATCGCATGTGGAAACGGCATTCTGGATCCCGGCGAAGAATGTGATGATGGCAACAATAATCCTGGCGACGGCTGCTTCAATTGCATGTTAGAGGCCGCGGCTGGTAACGATAATTGTATCAATGCATTCCCGATCCCCGAGGGCGTAACCAACTTCTACACCTATAGCGCGACGACCGACGGCCAGGCCCACGCCGCCGAGGGATGCACAGTCGGAGGGGACGGCGGCCAGACATTCAATGACGTCTGGTTCACCTATGCCCCAGCCTGTGACGGCAATTTAACCGTCAGCACCTGCGGAAGCGTCAACTACAACAGCGATCTGGTCATCTACGATGGGGCCGATTGCGCCAATCCGATCTTTCTGGCCTGCAACGATGACAACGCGGCCTGCCCGAACGGTTCTTCTCAACTGACAGCCCCGGTCGTCGCAGGCAACACCTACCTGATCCGCGTCGGGGGTGGAAACGTAGGCGACAGCGGGAACGGTACGATCACCCTGACGAACGACGGTGTTCCCTGCATCCCTGCCGGCGACCCGATCCGTGGAGGTCTGCTCTACGATCGTTGGTGGTTCGTCAACGGTGCGCCTGCGCCGACAGGCGATCACCCGTTGTATCCACCCGCCGGTCAGCAAACCGGCAGCATCACGTTCCGGTGTAAGGAGTGTCACGGCTGGGACTACAAGGGCGCGGCCGGAGCCTATGCATCCGGTCCGCATTTCACAGGCATACCCGGTGTGTTCGGTTCGTTGATGACGGCCACGGAGATGTTTGACATCGTCAAGCTGGATTCGGCAATGGTTCCCAATGGTCACGACTTTGGCAACCTCGGCCTGAGTGATCAGGACATCTCCGATGTGGTTGACTTCATGCAATCACTCTTGATTGACACTGATCTCTATATTGATCCTGCCGCCGCCTTCCTGGGTGATCCGGTACAGGGTGAGACGAACTACATGTCCGGCGGCCTGATTCCCTGCATCGGCTGTCATGGCCCCGATGGCACTTGGCTTAACTTCGGAACCCCCGAGATGCCTGAATACCTCGGAACTATTGCCACGCACAATCCGTGGGAACTGATGCACAAGGTTCGAGTCGGCCAGCCAGGCTCGTCGATGCCAAGCTGGGTCGGTCCACCTAATATGGGCGCCGATCAGGGCGTCGCCGACATCGGCCGTTACATCCAGACTGCGGCCTTCCCGGTCGACTGCATCGAGGCGTTGCCTTGCGACGATTTCGATCCCTGCACGATCGACACCTGCGTGAACGGCAATTGTGTCAACACACCGATCATCCCGGACGGCGATATGGACGGCATCAATGGAACCAACGGGGATGACATCCAGATATTCACGGATGCCATCATCAACGGCGCTACGCCTTCGCAGCAATGCAGCGGCGACTTCGATGGGCTCAACGGATTGGACACCGGCGATATCCCGGGAATGGTCAACGCGCTGCTTATCGCGCCGTAGGAAGGGCCATGTGATCTATAGGTTGTGAAGTGAGAAACACTTCTTGGCAGAATGTCCATCGGACGGCATGCCCAAGCCATCTGGAGTGAGCCGCCCAGGGTGCCGGCTTGTTTTTCTGACAGGTTCCGCTCCCCGCGATCGTCATTCTTATTATTGTGAGTGAGATCAGACTCCGAGAGGCACGATTCTCGATCCTTCGGCGACAATTGGGTCGAAATATTTCCCGAGATTATGCGAAATAATGACTGAGGCTACTCGTTCTGAATGGGAGCGATTCGGAAAACCGGCCGCCGGGCTCTGCCTCGGCCGGGTTTTCAGCCGAAATCATTAGGGCCCATGCCCCGTTCTGGGCAGGCTTGAGGATTCACAACACGACCGGGGAGACCCGGTGAAGAGGTTCGTACCGTGCCAGCGTACATTATGTGTCCCCATTGCGAGCATCCCGCCGTGATTCCGGCGGTCGTCCCCGGCCGGCGTTACCGCTGCCGCCAATGCCACAGGCACTATGTCCTCCGCTACGAATCGGGCGGAGCCTCCTCGAACCCCGCCGCCCGTTGGCGTCAAGATCGCAAATCGATCTGATTGCGGTGGGCGGCATAGCCGGGTTTCGAATGTCAGGCACCATGCTCACACGCTACGGCCCCATCGAGACGAGTCAGCATGCTCGTCAAGCATCGTTTTACAGCACAACGGGGCAAACCGGGCACGAATAACATTGATTGCTTATGTTGGGTCTACCCAGCACATCTGGAAGATCCCGCGAAATCTGCCATTCAGGCTCGACTTGTGCGACACTCCTTGGCCCGTCACGATACGGCCATGTCAACAGGCATAAACCCACTCTTCTCGTTCCGACTCGATTCCCGGGTGGACCGATCCGTGATGGATCGGCTCCTCGCAGATGTTGCACAGGCGGGCTTCCACGCTGTCGAATGGCCTGTCACGTCGAAGGGTTTGCTGACTCCAGTTACGTCTGAGTCTGATTGCCGCGCACTGGCCGAACGGTCCAGAGGCGCGGGTCTATCCATTGCTGTCGTCCACCTTGACGGAAGTACAGCCGGATTCGAGACCGCGCTCGTTCCGGCCGACCTATCCGCGCGCCGTGTCGCCTTCGAACTTGTCTGCGCCGCGCTCGATCGGGCCGCGTGGTTGGGCGCCGATACGTTGGTCATCGCCCCTGCCGTCGTGGGGCCGCCAAACGATTCGACACCAAGACTGTCCTATGATGAGGCCCACACGCGCTCGCTTGAGGCGCTGCTCGAATTGCGTTTCGAGGCCGCCCGGCGTGCGGTTCGCATCGCCTGCCACGCAGCAGCGAACCGGTTTCTACTGTCGCCGTTGGAGATGCGTGAGTTTGTGGATGCCTGCAATTCTCCGTGGGTCGGGGCCTCGCTCGATACAGGTGACGTCATGACATGTGGCGGCCATCCAGGTGATTGGATTCGCATCCTCACCCATCGGCTCGCACAAGTCGTCATTTCCGAGGGCAGTGGAGATTGTCACTGGCCCGATGTCGCGGCCGCCCTGCGACAGATCGATTTTCGCGGACCTATCGCCTGCGGAGTTGATTATGTGGATCCCTCTGACTCGATCAGACACCTCCGTCGCGTATGGGGCGAATAGCATCCCCTCGACGCGCCATGTTGCATCGTCCCATCGCGTGATTTAGACTCGGTTGTTCGGCCCATCAGGCCAAGGGGTTTCGATTCACCCAATGACCCACGAAGTCGAGATGTTTCATCGATCAAGGATTGGGTCTTCAAACTACAGGGTTTCCTCACCATGGGTATTATCGAGGAAGAGCTTCAATATCTTGAAGACGACGAAGGCGAGAATTCGGGCGAAGAGGAAATCACCCCGGACGGCCTGCCATTGGCCGGATCGATCGCGCCTCTGGGGGGAACTTCCGAGGAACAATCCAGCCACAATATACCCAAGTTGTTGTCGGTCCTGCCTATTCGCGACACGGTCGTCTTTCCCGGAACCATCGTTCCGCTCACAGTCGGTCGCGACAAGTCCAAAAAGCTCGTCGCCGATGTCTACAGCGGATCGAAGATTCTCGGCGTCGTCGCCCAACGCCACAGCGAGACGGAAGATCCCGATCTCGATGAGCTATATCGTGTCGGGACCGTCGTTGCCGTCCTCAAACGTCTTGAACTCGGCGACGGCAGCCAGTCGATCATCGTCCACGGTCTGACGCGGTTCGGCATCGAAACCCTGACGCAGACGCAACCGTACCTCCTGGCGCGCGCGCACCCGCGCGAGGACATCTATACCGAATCCACCGAACTCGAGGCCCTGATCGAAACCGCTCGGCGGCTGGCGCGGCGCGTCATCGAACTGTCACCCGGCGTGCCCGAAGAGGCGTTGACGATCATGGAGAACATCGAGAAACCGGGCGCGCTTGCGGATTATCTCTCCGCCAATCTCACGATCGATCTGGTCAACAAGCAGGAAATCCTGGAGACGTTCGACGTGCCCGATCGGTTGCGCAAGATTCACGCCGCCCTCGCGACACAACTCGAGATTCTCGAACTCTCCAACCAGATTCACAGTCGGGTGAAGGAAGAGATCGACAAGTCGCAGCGGGAATACTATCTCCAGGAGCAGCTTCAGGCGATTCAAAAAGAGCTGGGCGTTACGGACGGTCGCGATGCCGAAATCGATCGCCTCAAGGAGTCGATCGCCAAGGCAAAGATGCCGGAGGCCGTCGAACAGGAGGCCCATCGTGAACTCGATCGGCTGGCCCGAATGCACCAGGCCTCGCCCGAATACAGCGGCATACTCGACTTTCTAGAGTGGCTGTGCGAGCTGCCCTGGTCCGTCTCGACCGAGGACAAACTCGATATCGACCGGGCCGAGGAGGTTCTCAACACCGACCATTACGATCTCGACAAGGTGAAAAAACGCATCCTCGAGTTTCTCGCGGT
>JBHHUV010000090.1:0-9255 GCA_046754005.1 Phycisphaerae bacterium
GCGGCCGGTGATTTCACCGGCCGCCTCTTGGTTAAAAACTCCCGACCCAATAGGACGTATAGACAAATATCTATATCAACGGGTAATGGGTCGAAGGCCCTCGGCCCGCCTGATCTGATTGATTCTCGCCAGGACTTTTTCGTCCGACGCAACAAATCTGGACAATTGTCCGGAAGTGATGCCGAGAAGATCAGCCGCATCACGAAGAACGCCTCCGGATTCAACAACAACATCCAAGACTACGGCGATCACACGCGGATAGTCGAAATTGCGCACGGCGATCTCAATCCGGCCCGTGGTCGATAGATAGCGACGGAAGATCTCCGGTGCCGTCCAATCCGGACCCACACGCTCCCTGATCTCCAATGCGAGGGTTCGCCGAAGACGCCGCAGTGCGAGCGCCTTGTTTCGATGTTGAGAGCGGCTTTCCTGTGACTGGGCGACAAGACCTGAGGGACTGTGTCGAAGGCGAACCGAGGACCTGGTCTTGTTTCGCTTCTGTCCGGGGCCGGGCCCGCGAAAGACATCCACCTCACAGGCCGCGAGCAGTTGGGCATCATCCTGCTGAAGCCATTTGTCTCGATCGCAGAAAGCTGGCATGGTTGAGTGACAGGTATCAGTGTTCAGTATTCAGATCATACTCTTGTTCAGACCGATCGACAGCGTGAACGCACGCACGCGCGATCCGGCGCAGCCCAATCGGATCGACACGCAAGGCCAACGGCCCTGGCGTCTGTGTCGCGAGACAGTGCAAAGGATTAGCGATAGAATAACTTCCCGGCGGGTCCATGACAGCGTTCGCGGGTTCTCTTGCCGGCTTCAGCCGGCAGTTCTTGCTTTGCCACCGACTTCAGTCGGTGGTGGACGACATTATGTATTCCCCGGTAGCCGGCTTCAGCCGGGCTTTCATGGTTCGTTCCCGGCGGTCGCAGGAGCGATACGACTACGACCGGCCAATGGCATTTCGAAATCGGGAAGTTATTGAAGCTGGGTTCCCAACCATCGAATCCTGTACGATGGATTGCCCAAGAATCGATTCTACGTGAGATCGGGATGAAGTGAAAAAAAGCGACCCGCCGGGGCCTGGTTGGCCGCCGGCGGGTCAGTTCGTTGAACGCCGCTGTAAATAGCAGCATCGTCTGCCACCATTACAGCAGCGTAATACACTCACTCGGCATGGATCACCTCCTTTTTCAAGGGCAGTCATCCCGATCGCACTCCTGAGTGAGCAGGTTGCGCCGGGGCTTACCCACGTCCGTCGGCCGTCGCTGATCGGACACAACGCCCAATGCCACGAGGCATCGCTCGGTTCGAGCGTCCACCGCCGATCACGTCCGCCCTGTTGCTTTGGACGCGCCGATACGCGGAGAACCACTTGAACACCTTGAGTGTAGCCAATACCCACCGATATTGTCAAGGATTTTACACGTTTTCGAAATCTTCCCGTCCGATCCTTGAAACAACGATCGATTGGTTGATTTTGATGAACGAATTTGATAGTGTGTATTCACAGCATTTTTGCAGATTTCGCTTCCTGAATCGGCCTGGCGTTCTGGGCATTTTACAATGTATAGGCTCGTCAGGTCCGTGGGGGGGGAGTGGTGGAGGTTTGCCCCGCAGCCTATGGGAGGGACAGGAGTGGGGTATCCGGCGGCGGATCAGGATATTCAACCGTGTCTTCATGTGTTGATCCCGTCCTGATGCGCACGCCGGCATTTTTTGGTTTGCCACCGACTTCAGTCGGTGGTGGACGACATTTTAATTCCCCTGTAGCCGGCTTCAGCCGGGCTTTCAGGGTTCGATCCCGGCAAGGGCGGGATCCGTTCGGCCCGCCCAAACTGTCATGAACCCCTTCCCGGCGGTCGCAGGAGCGATACGACTACGGCCGGCCGAGGACCTTTCGAAATCGGGAGGTTCTTGAATCTGGGTTCCTAAGCATGGCGCCCCGCAGCTATTGTGATTCGGCTGCCGGGCTGAACAACGGACCGGCGGTTGACGCGCTGCCATCGACCACGATTGTGTTCTCGCCGTACTCGCTGCCGGAGTGACTTCCCTTCGATTTCTTCCCCGATGACTTGAGTTTGCCATCCAGACCGAGCACCTCATCGGCGCGCGCCGTCACCCCCCGCGCCACGGCCATCAGGTCGGACGTCAATTTCTGCTTGTTCATCCGGGTGATCGTCGTACACGCGTTGACGACCTCGCCGATGTAGCGTCCAAAGATGTTTCGTCGGTCGGTCTGATATTTCTGCTTCTTGCGCCGATTGAGATAAGTCTGGAGCTTGCGACCGCACTCCTGTACGGCGAGACGGATTTCCTTCCGGATCTCGTCGTAATCGGCGATGGCCTCCTTACCCTCGCTGGTGAACGGCACCCAGACGCTGGCCATGTGTACGAAGATGGCGAGGGGTCCCTGCGGAAGGCTGCGGGAAGGTTGGGACAGGCCATAGCGACGCCAATCCAACTCGACGATACTCTTGTAGATGCAACAACCGGACAACTGGTAGAGCAGCGGCACGCGATTGGCGAATCGCATCAATTTCGCCTGGCTCGGCACCCTGTTTTGTTTCACCACCTTCCCGCGCCGGACGGTGGATTCGTTGCTGTTGCCATTCTCTTTTTCCTCGGCAGGGTCCGGTCCCAGTTGACCGCCATAGGCGAGACCGACCTCAATTTGAAAGGGATTCCCGCGATAGACGGCCGGGCTGCGCGTGCCGGCGGTGAAAAACTCCGCCTTCACCCCCTTGAGCAGACCGGCGAGGATTTGATCAGGACCAATGGGTGAGAGACAATCGGTGGCAGGTGCGCGAATGGGTGTTTCCTGCATGGCCTTGTAGAGCGTCTCGGCCTCGTGGGTGCCGATCCGTGTGGGCCGGGCTCGGGGTGAGAGACCGGCACGTTCGCAGATGCCGGAGGCCGTGGCCTTGCTGACGCGGCTGAATTCGTCGTGAAGAAACTGCGCGAGGGTTCGATCAGGAGTATCCTTGAGCATCTTGATGAGCACGCCGAGCTCGATACCGTAGGGGTGAGGATTGATCTCCCGCGTCGGTTCGGGGGGCGACTGCGTTCCCCTTGGATACTCATAGACCTTGCCGGCCGGATCGACAAATTCAAAACGCGCATGGGGATTGGCGATGGCGGTGAGTTCGATGTACTCATCGACCGAGGATCGCCCTTTCTGATAGGACGCGACCAGTTCGATGGCGACCTCGGTTCCATTGGGCCATTCAACTTCCACCGTCTTGTCTTTGACGATCTGGGGGCGATTGCTTTTGGTGTCGATCTGGACTTCGTAGTAATGGGCGGGCGATCGGCGGCTGGTTCGCGATGTGACGCGGATGCTCTTACCGGTCGTAAGCAACCCGTACATTCCAGCCGCGGAGATTCCGATTCCCTGCTGGCCGCGGCTCATCTTCAACCGGTGAAACTTGGATCCGTAGAGCAGCTTGCCGAAGATGTTGGGAATCTGCTTCTTGTCGATGCCCGGCCCGTTGTCCCGGATCTGCACGAGAAAACGATCTTCGTCGGTCTGGGAAATATGAACATGAATATCTGGAAGGATGCCCGCCTCCTCACAGGCATCCAGGCTGTTGTCGACGGCCTCTTTGACCGTCGTCAGCAACGCTTTGCGTTTGTTGTCAAAACCAAGCAGGTGCCTGTTCTTCGCGAAGAACTCGGAGACGGATATCTCCCGCTGAGCCTTGGACATGCTTTCGGCGGTGGCATAGCGTCGCTTTCGGACGGGCCGACCGCCGGCTTTTTTTGTGACCTTTTGAGTCTTCCGTTTCTTGTGCGTACTCGGCATAACCGGCTCCGGATGGGCTATCGGTTCAGAGACGGTATGAGAGGAATTGAACGAGAGTTGCAGTTGGCTGTCCGTCGTTCGATCGCGTGGGGAGGTTCGTCTCGTAATCGTGGCCATCCTGGCTCCTCGTGTAGCCTGATTCCATTCGAAGCGCTCATTCTAACTTCCGATAAGCTCCATACAATACCGTCGTTCATACACGCGCACGATCCAAGGTCCATGACTTGATCGGCGAGTGTGGTTCGAAGACTCCAATGCCAATCGAAGAGCATCGCATGAGCAACACGAGGCAATGGACGCACTCGTTTGAGCCCGAGGCCGGGATAGAATAATCGCCGTGGGTGCTATCGCGAGTAACAATCGGTGATCCGCTCGCTCAACAGACAGGCCCAATGGACCCCTCCTGACGAATGACGAATCCCCCGTACGATCATGGATCCGCGATCGACGAAAGACCTGTGAAAACCTTGATTTCGGACCTGTCAATCGATTAAGATGGGTCGGGCCGGGGTTGGATCAGGTCCGAAAAAACGTCTCCCCAAACCGGCTCCGGTTAGGTTCGTATCAGTCAACAACATCCATCACACCAAGGGGCTCGATTCCCCCCCAATCGAGGCCCGTGATGGATCGGGAGCGGCCCCGTTTCGGAGTGCCGCTCCCACTTTTTTTACGCTCCATCTCGTGGTGGATTGTCTGAGGGATTGAGTCAGCCGCACACTGACCGCTTTCTCACAGACACGGCTCTGATTCCGGGATTGGAACCCGGCGTGACCGCGTCTTCATCCTTTGATTCCCATTTCATAGATCAATTCCGCTTTCCCGGGTGTCGATAGTCTCTGCGGGATCGTTGAATCGGTTCGCCGACTTTTTCGGACGCAGGGAGCGGAACCATGCCTCATGATTTCGATCAGAATGGATTGTCTCCATCCGACATCCAGGATATCTACCAACGTGGCATATCAGCCTATGAGACCGGACGATATCCCGAGGCCATCACCCTGCTCGAATCACTGGGCGATAGCCGGGGCCTGGCCGCGAACCTGGCACATTACTATCTCGGTCAGGCTCATATGCGTCTGGGGATGGCGGAACTCAGCGCCGGCCGACATGCCGAGGCGGCTCGTCATTTCAATGCCGCACGAGCAATCAATCCGAATGCCGCGAGCTTCTCCAAACATATCTCGGCCTGCTACGCGGCCGATCGACGATTCGACCTCGCCGCGGCGGAACTCGAGCGCGAACAATCACGCGTATGCGATGACCCACCGCGCCAGGTGGACCTGCCCATTCGTCTGGCACACGCCTTTGCGCGAAACGGTCAACAAGCGCGGGCGGTTGAGACGCTCGTGAAGGTGATCCACACGGAGCCGAGCCGGATCGATGTACGGATCCAACTCGGACTTCTGTATGCCGCCGCGGAAGAATTTGAGGACGCGATCTGCATCTTGCAGGAAGCGGCTGAACTGGCGCCACTCGACGCCGACGTTCGAAGACATCTCGGCCTGGCGCTGGCCGCGGCCGGAGATCATGCCGAGGCGATCGAACATCTCGCGGTCGCACAACGCATGCGTCCCAACGACGCCTACCTGGCGCTCCTGCTCACGTTCGCAGTCGATGCCGCCGGTACGACGTGCATCAAGCTCGCGATCCAACCGGCGACCGGCGAACTCGAGATGGTCGATGATCGCTCCCTCGACGCGCTCGGGGACGTGATCGCTCGGGATCCGAACTTTGTGGAGGCCTTCCTGAGCCTGCCGGAGACCGGGCTCGATTCAAACATTTTCGCATTGCTGGCGGACATCCTCAAACGATCGTTGGAATACCACCCGGACTTCGCCGACCTGCATTATCACTGCTCGCGCGTGTTCCAACGTCTCGGGCAGGCGGAACACGCGATCAATCAGGCCCACCGGGCGATCGAACTCAATCCGCGGTACGTACAGGCCCTGATTCAACTCGGACGGCTGTACGCGGACACCGACCGTTCGAGGGAGGCGATCGACCGCTTCCGGGAGGCCATTGCCTGTGGAGGCGATTATCCGGACGTGCACTTCATGTTAGGTCAGCTCTATCACCGGATCGGCGATCCGATCGGCGCCCGCGACGCGTTTGAGCGGGCATTGGAACTGAATGCCGATTACACGCACGCACGCGACGCCCTGGCGGCGGTCCACGAGGCATAGTACGGGGGGTTGAATCGATGTCTTATCTACTCGAAATACTCGGGCGCGGCTTGATCGCCCATCTGTCGGGGGCCTTCGCGTCGAGTTGGGGAAACGATCCGGATGAGTCGATCGAAGATCTACAACGCATACTCTCGATCAATCCGGAAGACGTCGAGGCAACGATTCGTCTGGCCGGATTGCACCTGCATCGGGATGAGCCGCAGCTCGCTCGGGATCTGTTTCTTGAGATACTGTCCCATGACAAAAATCACATCCCCGCACGGCTGGGTCTGGCGTGTGTCTTTGACGAATTGAACCAGGTCGATGTGGCCTTGGAACAGATGCGGATCGCACAAAAGGCCGATCCGGCAAATCCTGCGATCCTCTTCTGTCTAGGTTATTGCCATGAACGTCTCGAATGCGAGGAACGGGCGATCGATTATTACCGGGATTCCCTGAACATCTGCCCGACGTTGCGCAATTCGCATGAACGGCTCGCGGCGATCCATATCAAGAACGATGAAATCGACCTGGCGATCCACCACTATTCTGAGTTGTGCGAACTGGATCCGGATCAGACCGACTTGCACCTGACTTTGGCGACTCTGCTGCTTCGAGCCGGCGATTGCGAGGAGGCCATCCGCCGATACGAATATGCCCTGGCCCTCGAGCCTGACAACTGGACGGCGCACAACGACGCCGCCGGTGCCTGCGAGGAGGCCGGGCTGATCCGCGAGGCCATCGAACATCTGCACAAGCTCATCGAAAACGAGGCCGACTTCGCGGACACCCGAATCCGGCTGGGGGATTTATATGCACGAATCGGGGACGATATAGCAGCGATGGCCCACTATCACCGCGCGGTCGAACTGAGCCCTGAATGTCTCGAGGCTAACGTCAAGATCGGCACGCAGCATCTTCGTTCGGGGCGATTTCCACAGGCGGCACGATCATTCTCGTTCGCCCTGGAGATCAACGATCGGCTGCTTGGCGCCTATGTTGGGATCGGTGTCGCGCAGCAGGCCCAAGGTCGTAGAGAAGAGGCCCTGGCCTCGTTCGACATGGCCCGCAACATCGAGCCGAACAGCACCCTGCTGTTCAGTGAGGTTGCCCGGATGCAGCTCAAGGCAGATGCGGTCATGGAATCCGAAAAGTATCTGTCCGCCGACATGAACGAATCCACGTCTGTGGAGCCGACGCCACCCGAGGAAATCGACCTGATCTCGCAACAAATCCAACGCCTCCGCGCCGCCATCCAGTCCAAGCCGCGCCATGCCGATTTGCATTATCGCCTCGGGCTTCTTCTGAAAAACCGGGGGCAAATCGAAGAGGCCGTCGAGGCCTTTCGCGAGGCCGTGGTCATCAATCCATGCTACATGAAGGCCCTGATCAAGCTGGGGCTGGCGCTGAAGGAACTCGGCCGGACGGACGAGGCGATCGAACAGTTCAAACAGGCGACGCTGGCGCAGCCCGATTACATCGATCTGCATTATCAGCTCGGTCTCTTGTTTGCCCAGCGGTATCAATTCGAGATCGCCGTCGAACATTTCGAGCACGCGGCCGAGGGGAATCCGGAGAACATCGATTTCCAGTCGAACCTGGCGTTGGCGCTCCAGAACATGGGTCTCATCGACCGAGCCAATGCATCCTGGCAACTGGTCTGCGATCTGGCGCCCGATTCGGAGCAGGCCGCCCAGGCCCGCGTGGCGATGGCGAAGAACCGAGAAAAGGAATAAGTAAGCGTTCCATTTCCGATTGGGAGGGTGGCCATGCGAAACCACTGCCATGGCACGATCCTCGAGGGATCATGCCTTGACAATGCCACCCATCCTTAACCTATACGAATTGTGGAGAGAGCAGTCAGGATTCGCGCGGATCAACGACGTTTAGTAGTGGTTTTGCTCCGCCGTTTTTTCCTGCCGCCCTTCTCGGGTGTGAGCGCAGTTGCAAGCACATCGTCGACCGTTTTCGCGGCGACGAACTTGATCTGCTTGCGTATCTCCTCCGGGATCTCAACGAGGTCCTTCTTGTTACGGTGCGGGATGATGACCGTCTTGATACCCGCATAGTGCGCGGCAAGCGCCTTCTCCTTGAGGCCGCCGATGGGCAGGACCTGCCCGCGAAGCGTGATTTCGCCCGTCATGGCCACATCGCTGCGACAGGCGCGATTCAAGAGAAGCGAGATGAGGGCGGTAAACATGGCGACGCCCGCCGACGGTCCATCCTTGGGAATCGCCCCGGCAGGCACGTGAATGTGTATGTCCGACTGAAGAATTTCATCGGCCTCGATACCGTATTTTCCGCATCGCGTTCGCACGACACTCAGCGCCGCCTGCGCGCTTTCGCGCATGACCTCGCCAAGTTGGCCAGTCAATTGCAGGGATCCCTTGCCCTGCATCAGCGTGGCCTCAACGAACAGGAGCACCCCGCCGACCGGCGTCCAGGCCAGGCCGGTCACCACGCCGGGCACGCTGGTTCTCAGGGCGGGATCGGCCTCATATTTGAGGGGGCCGAGGAACCGCTCGAGCACGGTCTTCGTGATCTTCGCCGGGGATCTTTTTTTCCGAGCAACGAGCGCCGCGACACCCCGGCACACGGCGCCGATCTCGCGTTCGAGATTGCGGACGCCGGCCTCGGCCGTGTAAGAGTCGATGATCGTGTCCAGCGCCGAGTCGGTAAACTTGATCTGCTTGCTCGTCAGGCCGGTCTGTTCTCGACGGCGGGGCACGAGGTACTTTTTCGCGATCCACAGCTTGTCGAGGCGGGTGTAGCCGGTGATGTCGATCACTTCCATCCGGTCGCGCAGGGCGGGCGGGACGATCTCCATGTAGTTCGCCGTGCAGATGAACATCACCCGTGACAGATCGAAGGGGACACCGAGGTAGTGGTCCTGGAAGGTGCTGTTCTGCGCCGGGTCGAGCACCTCGAGCAGGGCAGAGGATGGATCGCCGTGGACGTCGCTGCCGAGCTTGTCCACCTCGTCCATCATGAAGACGGGGTTGTTCGAGCCGGCCTTGCGTATTTCCTGGATGATCCGGCCGGGGATGGAGCCAATGTAGGTCCGGCGATGGCCTCGGATGTCCGCCTCGTCCCGAACGCCGCCAACGGACATGCGAATAAACTTTCGCCCCAGCGCCCGGGCGATGGACTGGCCAAGCGAGGTCTTGCCGACACCCGGCGGTCCCGCGAAACAGAGGATCGGACCGCGACCTGCGGGGTTGAGCTTGCGGACCGCGAGAAACTCGAGGATGCGTTTTTTCACCTTGTCGAGATCGTAATGGTCGG